>NZ_KV788324.1:0-85493 GCF_001807215.1 Corynebacterium sp. HMSC05D08
TAGCTGAGGTAGGAACTAAACCCAGGACGCTTCACAACACACAACCACCAAGCTGCGTGAAGAATTCAAAACATCCGCAGTCCCCGACGCGATAAAACGCAACCTCAGGGTCTGGTAATCCAGGGCCGGGTGCTTAGGGCTGGGCTTTTGGCAATGAGGCACCAAGCACTCACCTTTAGCGGTTGTGGCGCCCCAACACTATCTAGTGCAGCGCGTCCAACGCCTGCTCGAAGTCCGCGATGAGGTCCGCAACGTCCTCGATACCAATGGAAATGCGCACCAGATCCTCCGGCGGGACCAGTTCGGAGCCCTCCGCCGAAATGTGGGTCATGTTCTGCGGGTGCTCGATGAGGGATTCCACGCCGCCCAAGGACTCTGCCAAGGTCACCAGCTTGGTGTTCAGGCATACCTGTTTTGCATGCTCCGCATCGTGGAAGCGCACGGACATCATGCCGCCGAAGCCGCGCATCTGCTTCTTCGCCAGCTCGTGGCCTGGGTGCGAAGGCAGACCCGGATACAGGACCTGCTTGACCTCAGGACAGGATTCCAGGAACTCGGCCACGGCCTGCGCATTCGAGCAGTGGCGGTCCATGCGCACGGACAAGGTCTTGATGCCACGGACGGTGAGGTAGGCGTCGAATGGCGAGGACACTGCGCCGACATTGCCCTGGAAGTAGAGCAGGCGCTCGTCCATCTCCGCCGAATTGGTCACCACGGCACCGCCCAGCACGTCAGAGTGTCCGCCCAAGTACTTCGTGGTGGAGTGCAGGATGTGGTCTGCGCCGAGATCCAGCGGGTTCTGCAGGTAAGGAGTAGCGAAGGTGTTGTCCACAACGATCTGAGCGTTGCCCTTGTGCTTGACCACCTCAGCGATGTCCGTGATGTTGGTAGCCGGGTTGGTTGGGGTCTCCAGCCAGATGAGCTTGGTGTTCTCACGCACCGCCGCAGCCACGGCAGAGGCATCGGTGGTATCCACGATGGATAGCTCGATACCCCACTGGCCATAGTCGTGGTGCAGCAAGCGGTACATTCCACCGTATGCGTCATTGCCCAAGATGACATGGTCGCCCGGGCGCACGATGATGCGGATCAGCGTGTCCACCGCCGCCATGCCGGAGGAAAAACATCGCGCGTACTCAGCGTTTTCCAGGGACGCGAGCGTTAACTCAAGCGAACGCACGGTGGGGTTGGCCACGCGTCCATACTCAAAACCACCGCGCAACTGCGCCAAACCGTCCTGCTGGAACGTAGTCGACGCGTAAATCGGCACGTTAATACTGCCCATGTAGGGGTCTGGGTGGTAGCCAGCATGAATCGATTGGGAGGAAAAGCCTGGGGCGCGGTTCTCAGTCATGTCTAGAAACTCTAGACCAAGCTGTCCATTCCAAACAGTGATTGCAATGTTTTTATTCATCTCATCAATGAGCGTTCCCTTAAGCTTTGAGAATTTCCCTACCATGGTGTGGTTGTGCGCCACACGGAACCATGACTGGTTCCGGCGTACACTTTGAACTTTTCCCCGAGTAGAAAGCACCATGAGTTTTCCTACCACCACCGCAAGCACCGCGCTCCTTGCAGCTAGCCCTAATGCCGAGCAAGCAGTCGAAACCGTCACTGGGTTTTGGAAGAACGAAACCACACAATCGTGGCTCGTCGACAAACCAATTCGCATCGCGATCATCCTGCTCATCGCTTTGGTCGCCCACTGGCTTCTGCGCCGGCTCATCACCAAGCTCGCCGATAACAGCATCAAGAACGGGCGCCTGAAATCACAGGTTCGTCCACGCCGCAAGGTCGCTAAGCAGGACACCGCACTGGCGAAAACACACGAGGCACGCCGCGTTTCGCGCCTGCAGACCCTCGCGAGCGTGGGCCGTTCCGCCGCAGGCATCTTCGTCTGGGTGTGGGCAGTCCTCGCTATCTTATCCGAGGTCGGCGTCAACGTCGCACCTCTCGTGGCCTCCGCCGGTGTGGTTGGTGTCGCTCTTGGTTTCGGTGCGCAGTCGCTGGTCAAAGACTTCCTCTCCGGCATTTTCATGCTGCTGGAGGACCAGTACGGCATCGGCGACACCATCGACTTGGGCAATGGCGTCTTCGGCGACGTGGAGTCCATCTCCCTGCGCATCACCACGGTTCGCGACATAGACGGCGCCCTGTGGTACGTCCGCAATGGCGAGATCCTGCAGGTAGCCAACCACTCAGACCACTACTCGGTGGCCCGTGTGCAGGTTCCAGTCGCGCTTTCTAACGATCCCGACAAGGCATTTGAGGTCATCTCCAAGGCTGTCCAGGACGCTGCGCTTGACGACGCCGTCCGCGACGACCTCCTTGATCAGCCCGACGTCAACGGCATTTCCAGCCTCGAGGTCGATCACATGTCCTTCCGCGTGACCGTGAAGACGCTGCCGGGCAAGCAATGGGGCGTTCAGCGCAAGCTGCAGGCGAAGATTCTCAACGCAATGCACGCGCACAACATCGACACCCCATATCCTCAGGGAGTGAGCTTCTATGACATGGATGAGGCCGAATACCCATTCATCGAGAGCTCTCTTAATCCCGCAGATCCCGGAAACGAGTCTTAAACACTATGCAGCCCACAAGCGTGTATGAAGCAGTTGGCGGCATGGAGACCTTCGACAAATTGGTCGGCGGTTTCTATGCCCAGGTCCGCACCGACGACGTCATCGGCCCAATGTATCCCGACCAAGATTGGGAGGGCGCCGAGGAACGCCTGAAGTGGTTCCTCGTGCAATATTGGGGAGGCCCGCAGCTGTTTAGCGATAACCGCGGGCACCCGCGCTTGCGCATGCGCCATGCGGAATACCCCATCAATCTTGAGGCGCATGACCGTTGGCTCGAACTCATGGCCAACTCGCTGGCCCAGATCGATGAGGAGACCATTCCGCCGGCCTACCGACACATGATCTGGGACCACATGGAGCGCGTAGCGCAGATGCTAATCAACCGCCAGGGCTAATCAGCAGCGCTAGTTTCGACTAACACCTCGTGGCCATCCTTAACCAAGGTCTACACCGCAAGCGGAGTCAGAGCCACGCGATTTTCGTTATTCATGACCTCTTTAGGGACGGCGATACACATTGCTTTCTCCTTAGAAAAGAAAAAGTTTATTGATGCGAATGCGATTTACATCCCCAGCTCGCGAAGGCGCCCCCACGCCATTAGCATCCTTAGAATGACGACTTCACAAGGCGGCTTTTCAGAGGTCAACCGATCCTTTGGTCCGCTTGGCTGGACAGCTTTTGGTGGACCGGCCGCGCACTTGGGGTACTTCCGTACCGAGTTTGTCGAGCGCCGCCGTTGGCTCACCGACGCCACCTACGCAGATCTCGTCGCCATGTCCCAGTTTCTGCCCGGCCCGGCCAGCTCCAAGGTGGGCATGGCGGTGGGCTATCACCGCGCCGGCCTGCCGGGCATGGCCTTGTCATGGTTCCTCTTCACCATCCCCTCCGCACTCATATTGGCAGTGTTTGGCCTAGTGGTCGGCGGCGAAACCACTGCCTCGCCTGTAGGCGCAGGCTGGTTGGCTGGCCTGTTGGCAGCGGCAGCCGGCGTGGTCCTGCACGCCATCATCGGCATGTGTAAGAAGCTGCTCAAAACACCTGTGGCCTGGGCGCTGGCGGTGGTGAGCTCCCTCGTGCTGATCTTCGCGGGCTCCTCGTGGCAGCTCGCGGTCATCCTCATTGCGGGTTTCCTCGGGGCTACCATCTTGCGCGGGCAGTTGGGCGTCGGTGAGCAAGCGGGCGCTGAGCACGGGCTCCGTGCGGTGTCGGTCCGGCTGGCGTGGGGCTGCTTGGGCGCGTTCTTCCTCCTGCTCGGCGGGCTGGCCATAGCTGCACGTTTAAGCGATGCTTGGCTCATCACCCGTCTCAACGCGTTCTACCAATCAGGCGCTCTGGTCTTTGGCGGCGGACACGTAGTGCTGCCGCTGCTCGAGGATAAATTCGTGGGCGCAGGCTGGCTCACTCAACAGGAGTTCCTGGCCGGGTACTCAGTGGCGCAAGGCGTGCCGGGTCCGTTGTTCACGTTCGCGTCTTATCTTGGCGCGGTCGACGGCGGCGTGGGCGGCGCCGTGTTGGGCACGGTCATGATTTTCTTGCCTGGCGCTTTGCTAACACTTGCCGCACTGCACTTTTGGTCGCGGTGGCAACACTTAAGGTGGCTGCGCACCGCCTTCGCGGCGGTAAATGCCGCGGTCATCGGCCTACTGATCGCAGCGCTGTGGGACCCGATTATCACCCACGGCGTCACTGGCTGGGCTAGCGCCGGAATTGCGGTTGCGACCTACGTTGCTTTGCAATTCTTCAAGGCGCCGCCGTGGTCTGTAGCCGTGGGTGCGGCGCTGCTGGGGTGGGCGCTACTCTAGCGCCGTGGCCGACGAGGTATCGGTTAGAACAGGGAGAGCCGCGTCGAGCGATACACACTGCCAAAGGGGGCGTCGACGCGGACCCACCGGCCAAGGCCGGATACGCGTAGATGACGTGGAATATCCATCGGCGCAGCGAAGCCGGGAATAAGCCCCAGGTTGGTGCAGGCGAAAATCATGCGCATGGGGATTCCCACCTCTTGGTTCTCCGGACCAGTGACGGTAACCACGGTCTGATTCAGCAGGCTCGCCGGTGGGCCGAGGGGTCCAGAGAACTGGCGGGCGAGCTGCTGGCCCTTATCGGAAAGCTCCCGCACTACCTCAACGGGCAGGGTATCGAGCAAGACGAATCCGGTTGCTGGCGGCAGGGCGCCCGGCCACGAAGGGTCCCGAGCGGGGCCGAGCTCAAGGGTGCCGGGTTCGGCGTCGCCAAGCAGCAAAGCCTCATGCAGAGCATTCGCAGAGACCACTGCCCCGTCGCGGGAGACCGTGCCCTCCACGCGGCGGGAGGCCACCACCTCAAATGGCGTAGTGACAAACACGTCGACGGTGTTCTCGTCGAGCTGGCGCAAGCGCACTAACGCCGCCACGTCCAGCCCCACTGCACGCGCGATGAGGGCCCGCAATCCAGGTCCACCACCTCTTAATTCGAGTGATTCGTTGACCATGGCTTGCAGGCCCTCCTTCGACGTACTGATGCGCGGCGAGCTCGAATTCAGCTCACGCTATGCGTCCAGCTTAACCAAAGCATTCTCAAGAATGATCTTCTTCTCCTCCTCAGAGATAGCACGCGGCATCTGCGTTGCCTTGTCGATGACAACCTGGGTGCAAGTGATAACGCATGCGACGTTGCCGGTGCTGTCCTTGATCTCCTGGCGGGTGGTGAACGAGGTGTTACCCAGGCGCACCACGGTGGTCTCAACCGTGACCGTGCTGTTCTTGCCATCCCACTTGAGCGGACGAACGTAGTCGGCGTCGAGGTGACGCACGAACGCAATCATGTCCAGGCCGTTTTTGTAGAAGTGGTCCATGGCAAAAGCCAAACGGGCCTCCTGCGCCAGCTCGATGTAGTTGGCGTTCATCATGTGGCCGTACATGTCGAAGTCAGACCAACGGACACCAACGGTGTGCGCGTGCACGTTCTCAGAAGACATTCTTTAAAAATCTCTTTCCAATTGGGGTTGGGGTTTAGGGAAAAGCTAAAAGGGCGTCCGTTTTCCGGACGCCCTTTGCGTTAAACGCTAGCGGGTCAGCTTGCGGTGGGTCACGCGGCTCGGGCGAGCGGCGTCCTCGCCGAGGCGCTCGATCTTGTTCTTCTCGTAGTCGCCGAAGTTGCCTTCGAACCAGAACCACTTGCCCTCTTCCACGTTGCCTTCCCAGGCAAGGATGTGGGTACAGGTGCGGTCCAGGAACCAGCGGTCGTGGGAAATGACCACGGCGCAGCCCGGGAACTTCTCAAGGGCGTTCTCAAGGGAGCCCAGGGTCTCGACGTCCAGGTCGTTGGTCGGCTCGTCGAGGAGGATCAGGTTTCCGCCCTCTTTCAGGGTCAGGGCCAGGTTCAGGCGGTTACGCTCACCACCGGAGAGAACCTTGGAAGGCTTCTGCTGGTCCGGGCCCTTGAAGCCGAACGCGGACAGGTAAGCACGCGATGGCATTTCGTTCTGGCCGACGTGGATGTAATCCAGTCCGTCAGAAACAACCTCCCAGACGGTTGCCTCAGGGTCGATGTTCTCACGGCCCTGGTCAACGTAGGAAAGCTTAACAGTCTCGCCAACCTCAACGGAGCCGGAGTCCGGCTGCTCCAGACCAACGATGGTCTTGAACAGGGTGGACTTACCCACACCGTTCGGGCCGATAACGCCGACGATGCCGTTGCGCGGCAGGGTGAAGGACAGGTCCTTGATAAGAGTTCGGCCGTCGAAGCCCTTGACCAGGTTCTTGACCTCCACGACCTTGTTGCCCAAGCGCGGCGGGGTTGGAATCTGGATCTCTTCGAAGTCGAGCTTCTTGTACTGCTCAGCCTCCGCAGCCATCTCCTCGTAGCGCTGGAGACGAGCCTTGTTCTTGGCCTGACGAGCCTTGGCGCCGGAGCGAACCCAAGCGAGCTCTTCCTTCAGGCGCTTCTGCAGCTTCTTATCCTTGGCGCCAGCAACTTCCAGACGCTCGGCCTTCTTCTCCAGGTAGGTGGAGTAGTTGCCCTCGTATGGGTAGAGCTTGCCGCGGTCAACCTCACAGATCCAGCCCGCAACATGGTCGAGGAAGTAGCGGTCGTGGGTAACCGCCAGAACGGCGCCCTTGTAGTCAGCGAGGTGCTTCTCCAGCCATTCCACGGACTCGGCGTCCAGGTGGTTGGTCGGCTCGTCGAGCAGCAGCAGGTCCGGCTCGGAGAGAAGGAGCTTGGCCAAGGCGACGCGACGGCGCTCACCACCGGAGAGGTTGTTCACCAGGGCGTCGGAAGGCGGGCAGCGCAGCGCTTCCATGGCCTGCTCGATCTTGGAATCGACCTCCCAAGCATCGGCAGCGTCGAGCTCCTCCTGGAGCTTGCCCATTTCTTCCATGAGCTCATCGGTGTAGTTGGTGGCCATCTCTTCTGCGATGGCCTCGAAGCGCTGCTTCTTCTCAAAGATCTCGCCCAAGCCCTCTTCGACGTTGCCGCGAACGGTCTTCTCGTCATTGAGTGGTGGCTCCTGTAGAAGGATGCCCACGGTTTTGCCCGGATCGATGAATGCTTCACCGTTGGATGGCTGGTCGATGCCGGCCATGATCTTCAGAATGGAGGACTTACCTGCACCATTCGGGCCAACGACACCAATCTTGGCACCTGGGTAGAAGGCCATCGTTACATTGTCGAGAATGAGCTTCTCGCCGACTGCCTTACGCACATTTTTCATCGTGTAGATGAATTCGCCCATGTTTCACCCTTTGCTTAACTTGGGAATGGTTTATAACACAACAAAGAGTACATCACATGGGAGGACAAAGCGCCCCGGGTTAGGGTTATCCTTCGCAGGTATTTTCCTCCCCTCACCCGAGGAGCAATCCACCGCTTTTTATACGGATACCTCTTCTAGCTCTTGGGCTTCGCCTTCCTCGCTTGTTTCATTCTCAGCATCCACATGTAGGGCGTTCTGGCCACCGAGCCCGCGAGCTGCCTGCCGGCGGTCAGCGGCAGTGTCGTGCTCGTCATCGCGTTCGGCTTCGGACTCGGTGGTGGCGTCTGTTGGAGCAGCGTTTGACTGCGCCGTCCTATCCAGATCGATCTCCGGCATCTCATCGCCCGATGCCGGTGGCTCCAGGCCATCCGTGGTGTATACGTGTTCCAGCTTGCGAGAAGAAATGATGTAGCGGTTGAGGTCTAGCCCCACGTAGAAGGCCTTCACGAAGGTGCGGAACTTGTTTTGACCGTTCGGGCTGGTCCACGAGTCCGAACACACCGAACCAACGACAATAACCGGCATCCCACGGTGCAGGGACTTCTTCACGTTGATGGCAAACTGACCCCACATCTCAACATCGATGTAAATCAGATCAGTATCGCGCCACTCCCGCTCGCCGTTTACCGTGCTATCCGCGGGGACACGGCGCGAAGACGCCATGCGCAGGCGCGCCTTGTACATGTCGGTATTAACTTTGACGAGCTCCGGCTCGTGGGTGAGATGACCAGTGATGGTGATGGGTAGCTGGGACATGTCCTTAAATTCCTTTTCTTTTAGAGTCTTAGGGTCTCAGTTGGCGGAAAGGGCCGCGCCCCTTCCTGCCTGCATCATCACTGCGAATGGACAAGGGCTACAAGAGGAAGTTTTGCAAGCTGTGGATAACTAGTTGGCAGCGTCAACAAAACGCAAATAACTCCCACCAGTTGGTGAGAGTTACTCACAGATTGCGCTGTTTCTCAGTGAAATTACTGCTGCCGGAAGCCGGTAGCGTCGCCCTCGCTCATGCGTCGCAGCATCTCGTTGTAGTCCTCCAAGTCCGCATCGCCATCAACCTCCGCCTTGGCATCGTGGCGACGCGCTATAGCGCGGTCGTCGCGCAGCCAGTCTAGGAAGAGTTTGCCAAAGACGATGACCAACGGGAACTGGCCAAAGCCCCATGCGATGCCGCCACCCACGCGCTGATCTTGCAATAGGTCGGGGTTCCACGGCAGGTTCAGCGACAGGTAGAACGCCTCGCCCAGCACGCTTTGCAGCTGCATGAGGTAGACGCCAGCGAAGAGGTGTAGCGGCATGGAGAAGAACAGCACTAGCAGGCGCAGGTTGGTCGGCGCACGGAACGGCAATGGGTCTGGGCCGATGACCTCCCAGTAATAGATGTAACCGGAGATGAGGAATGCCCAGTTCATAATGAGGTGACCGGCGTGCTCGGACACCGCCACCTGATAGAGATCGGGATACAGGTAGAGCACGTAGAGGAATACGAGGAACTGGATGAGGTTGACTGCCGGATGCGTCAGGAACTTCAGCACCTTGGCCTTGGTCACGGCCACAGCCGCATCATGGATGGTCGGCTTGCCGGGAGCACCTGGCTCAAAAGCTTCCATTACCAACGTCAGCGGTGCACCAAGCACCAAGAACAGCGGGATGGCCATAGACAAGAACATGTGCCCCAGCATGTGCATCGAGTACAACGCCGGAATGTAGAGACCAATGCCCGAGCTCATGATGAAGGTCAGACCAAGCGCGCCCAACATGAACCACGCGGTGCGCACTGGAGACCAGCTCAGACCACGGCGACGCAAGCGCAGCAGCGCGTAACCGTAAAGCGCCGCGAGTCCGAGACCGAGGGTGCCGAACATGAGGTCATAGCGGTACATGGTCCAAATGTTGGTGACGGTCGGGGCGTCGAGAAGCTCATAGCCCAACAGCACCTGCATGTTGTTCAGATTCGGATCCCGGGGCGGTGGCGGCGGGGTGCGCCCCATAGAAATCGCTACGCCTACCGTGGCAGCCATGACGAGGACCTCCACGAAGGCCACTCGCCTAAACAGCTCAGGGCGACGTTCCAGCTGCGGAATGGTGATTTGACGATGCGCCAGTCCAAAGACAGCAAGCAGGATGGTCAGTACCGTCTTGGTGACAATGAGCAGGCCGTAACGGGTGCTAAAGAGATCGCTGAACTCCACGCGGATAAGCGCATTGATGATGCCGGATGCCGCCATGGCCACGATAGATACAAACGCGACCACCGAATAGCGACAAACCGCCGTAGCCATTCCCGGGCCCAAACGCCGGCTATGGGCGATGAGCCCCAGCAGGCCACCCACCCACAGCACCAAGAAGAACAGGTGGAAGAGCAAGGAGTTCGTTCCATAGTCATGGTCGCCGCCAGCAGCCGAGTGTCCCTCCATGCCGAGTGGCACCATTTGCAGGAGCGAAACCATGAAAGCGATGGGCTGCATTGACCATTTTCTGGAGGCTAGGCCTAAGACACCAACGACTACTGAAATAGCTGCGGTGACGAGCCAAGCCTGGGAGGTAGCAATGCTTTCCAGCGCCATGCTCATCAATTGCGGGTTGAGCACCTGGGCAAAAGGAGTACCAGTGAGGTCCGACATCACCAAAGGAACTTCAAGAAGAGCCACGATGGCAACGCCGAATGCCGCAAAGGCACCCGTTCGGGCCGCAATATGCCCATCCACGGTGAGGCGAGATTCAATGAGACGCTCATTGTCTTTGTCGGGGATCTGCGGCGAGATAAGGAAGGCAGAGACCATGAACGATCCCACAGATAACGCCATAAGCAGCCAGGCGACGGCGCGGAAGAACGGCAGTCCGAAGGTGGTCAGGCGGCCTGGGTCAGGGATACCGAGCGCAGCAAGCGAATCCGCGAGGAAGAACAAGGAGATGAAGCCACCCACGAATCCCGCAAAGAATATTGCACTGGCGTACAACCATTTTGCATTTTTCGCACCGCCGCTGGCGGCAGCAGCGCTAGCGGGCTTAACGGCGGCGCCTTGCGGGCTTTCTTTCCCAGCCCCTGCTGCATGCAGCTGTGAACTGGCAGTACCGTCCTGTTTTTTCATAGGCGCAGTGTACCGCCGAAACCATTGCCTTACCTAAAACGAATAATTCTCTAAATTTTGGCATAATCACGAGCTATGGATTCGCGCCAGCTTCTCTATTTCCGAGCCGTTGTTGATCACGGTTCGTTTACTCATGCGGCTGAAGCATTAAACATGACTCAGCCATCTCTTAGCCTCTCCATCCGAAAGCTCGAAAAAGAACTCAACGTCCAACTTCTCACCCGCGGTCGCGCTGGCGTGAAGACTACGGAAGCAGGAGTTTATCTCTACAGCATCGCCTCCAAAGTTGAAACGCTGCTTAGCGACGCTACCCAGCGCATATCCGAAATCGCCGAAGGCGCTGCAGGCAGTGTTTCTATTTCCTCGGCGCCTGAGTTCAACTGGTTGTTCATGCCGGAGGTCCTGCACCGAATGTTTGAGAGCGCCCCTGACGTCAATATTTTCCTCGATGACCCAGAGCCCACCATCACCCTAAACCGCGTGTTGGAAGGCTCCATCGACCTAGGCCTCATGCCCTCAACTGATCCGCAGGCTTTTGCGCAGCGTTATCGCGACGAGCTCATTGTCCACGAAGCCACCGAGATGGAATTCCGCGTGGCAGTTCCAGAACGCCTCAGCCACCTGCCGGATCCGGTTTCTTTGGCAGACCTTTCCAAAGAAACGTGGATCTTGCCGCCCCGCCACCCTGAGTTCATTGGCATGCCTGAACTGCTCGACCAGGTTTTCCTAAAGACCCCTGGCGCAGTTCCTAGCCGAATCCAGGAAATTTCCACGCTGCAAACCGGCCTCCCGCTGGTATCTGGCGGAATCGGCATATGCCTGTTGCCGAGTTCAGCGCAAGCGCTAAACCATCACGGTATTCACTATCGCCGCATTGCGGAGGGTATCCCTCCGATGCAAGCCTTGCTGATTTTCCGCCGCGACCGCGATCTCTCCCCTGCGGCAAAGCAACTGGTGGACCTGATCCTCGACGTCGGCGGCGAAAGCGAAGAATCCCTCCTCGACAATGCCAACCTGCTCTAAACATTAGGCCTACTAGCCCTCGCCGCTTTCGCCGGTGAAAGGCGGCTGACGAGAGGCGCCGCCCCCACTTCCAGCCTGCCCAGCACTCTGGTCTAATATGTGGGATATGCCTCCATAGCTCAGCGGATTAGAGCAGTGGGTTTCTACCCCATGTGTCGCGGGTTCGAGTCCTGCTGGGGGCACGCAGGTCAAGGCCACCTTTTGCCGGAATTCACGGCAGAAGGTGGCCTTTTCTTTGTATCTTTCCTCTCCACACGGCTCGGGGCGCAAGCTTAGGATGGAATCCATGGATATCACCCTGGCTACCTTCGTCACGGCCCCTGCAGCCGCCCTCATCGGCATGCGCTTCGACAACGCGTGGGCTCCTTCCCCCAGCTATGCGCAGTCCCGCAACAGCGTCTTGACGGGCCAGTATCCGCAGCGCGAAGCTAAGACCCGGATCACGGATATCTTCCGCGAAGCAGGCTACAGCATAAGCGAGGACATCGACTCCCCACCAGGTACCGAGGACGCCCCGGTATTCCGCCTGCTGGAAGAACCTGCGGACCCGGCGCGGCTGCGCGACGTCGCCAAGCATGGCGTGGTCGCCGTGTGTTCCTTAAGCGGCGGGCCTTCCCCCATGTCCTTGGCTTGGCCGGGCGTGACGGACACCGCCGCCACTTCCTGCAAGGAGCTGGTCTCCCCCATGGATTTGGCGCCCACGCTCGCGGCAATTGCGGGCCTTGATGTACGCCCGAACGCGCAGCTTTCCTTCGACGGCCTCAACCTAGTCCCGGTGGTGCGTTATGGCGCGTCGGGGCATGCGGCGTTGTTCTTCGACAACGGTGTGCGCATGCAGGACGCCGTGCTTATCGACGCCGTGGCAAGCCCCGCACACCATACAGCCAGGCTCCGCGATGAGTGGGAGACCTGGCATCGGTTCATGCGCTTTGGGCCGCTGCAATAAGGCCCGCTGCGGCAGATTAGCGAGCGAGTTTGCGCTTATTACGCAACCGGCATGATCACCCATAACAGGATGTAGAGCAAAATCCCGGAGAATCCGAGGAGCGTTGCGATAACGAAGAGCGCGCGAACCAAGGTTGGGTCGAGGTTGTAGGCCTGGGCAATTCCGCCACACACGCCTCCGATGTAGGTGTCAGTGGTCGAACGGGTCAAACGGTTGTTGTTCATTTCTGTCATCTCCTTTCACTTTCAATTCAACCTAATGTCACGCCATGTTGCATCAGGGAGAGCCCTGATAAACACCCTGATTTCTGGCTTTTCGTCTACGCTAGACGGAGTTGTTAACACGGCGAAAGGGTTTTCACCTCATGACTAAGCACGCAGGGCTGCCCGCCCCCACCCGCACTTCTTATGCTTTGCTCACTGGTGCCAGCCAGGGCATCGGCGAGGCGATGGCGCGCGACCTTGCTTCACGCGGCTACAACGTCATCCTGGTGGCGCGCCGCCAGGAAGTCCTCGACCGCATCGCTGCGGAACTTAAGGCCCAGCATGAGGTGGATGCCATTGCTCTGGCCGCCGACTTAGCAAAGGAAGCCGACGTCGACCGCGTCGTCGAGTTCATGGCAGACAAGGAGATTTCCATCATCGTGAACTCTGCTGGCATCGCCAGCTTTGGCAAGTTCATGGATCAGGATTGGGACTATGAGACCAAGCAGTTCGATCTCAATGGCAAGGCCGTGCACCGCCTAACGCGTGCAGCGCTCAAGCAGATGCTGCCGCGCCGCTCGGGCGCTATATGCAATGTGGGTTCTGCTGCGGGCAATGTCTCGATTCCGAACAACGCGACTTACGTGTTCACCAAGGCCGGAGTAAACGCCTTCACCGAGGCGCTGCACTACGAGCTCAAGGGCACGGGCGTGAGCTGCACCCTGCTGGCTCCAGGCCCAGTCCGCGATGCGGTCATTCCGGAAGAAGAGCAGTCCATCGTGGATAAGGTGGTGCCGGACTTCCTGTGGACCACCTACGAGTCCTGCTCCGCGGAAACCCTCGCGGCAATGGCGCGCAACCAGCGCCGCGTGGTGCCGGGCCCGCTGTCCAAGGCAATGAACGCTCTGGGCCAAATCGTCCCTACCCCGATTGCCGCACCGCTCATCGGCAGCTTCTACTCAAAGATGGCCTAAGGCACTCCCACCCTTTCGGCGAGCCTGCTTTTGGTGTGCCTTACTCGGCTACAGAGGAAGAGCGAGCGTTCTTGCGCTCTACCCAGAAGTCGGCGTTCTTGATGCCCAGAGCTTCAGGGTCGAAGTCCGGATCCTTGCCGGCCTTCTTCTGCGCGCTGTAGTCCTTGAGGCACTTGAGTGCCGGGACCTGGAGGAAGAGGATGGCGATGATGTTGAGCCATGCGGTGGCACCCACTCCGATGTCGCCTAGTGCCCACGCTGAGCCCGGGGTGGTGGTAGCACCAATGATGACGGAGATGATGATGAGGACGCGCAGGACCCACACCAGCGCGCGGCGTGCGCCAGCATTCTTGATCCAGCGGTTGAAGTAGGTGAGGTTGGTCTCTGCCATGTAGTAGTAAGCCAGAACGGTGGTGAAGGCGAAGAACGCGATAGCAATTGCCACGAAAGAAGCGCCGACACCGCTGAATACAGAGTCCATACCGGATTGAACGAAGCCTGGGCCGACCGCAATGCCGTCAGGCAGGGAGCCGGCGTAGCGAACGGCGCCGTCCTCGGACTCGCCTTCGAAGACCTTGTACATGTCAGTGGAGATGATGATGAAGGCGGTGGCCGAGCAGACGAAGAGGGTATCGACGTAGACGGCGAATGATTGAACGAGGCCCTGCTTTGCTGGGTGGGATACCTCGGCAGCTGCTGCCGACTGCGGGCCGGTGCCCTGGCCTGCCTCGTTGGAGTAGATACCGCGCTTTACGCCCCACATGATTGCAGAGCCCAGCATGCCCGCGAATCCTGCTTCCATGTCAAATGCAGACTTGAAGATGAGGCCAAATACGTGTGGAATGTCGCCGAAGTTCATGAACAGGATGGTCAGCGCGATGATGATATAAGCGGCTGCCATGAATGGAACGATGAGCGAGGTGAAGTTAGCGATACGCTTGACGCCACCGATGATGATGAAGGCCAAGACGCCAGCCAAGATGACTGCGGACCAGGTGACGTTGACGCCCCAGGCGTTCTCCACTGCAGCGGCCACACCGTTGGCCTGGATGCCTGGGAGGAAGTAGCTGGTAGCCAGAATCATGGAGACAGCGAAGATAACGCCGTAGACCAGCATGAACGGGCCCACAGAGGTGTGGCGGTAAGCCTTTTCGATGTAGTACGCCGGGCCACCGCGGTACTCGCCAGTGTCCTGGTCCTTTTCCTTGTAGACCTGGGCGAGAGTACATTCCACGAACGAGGTAGCCGACCCCAACAGCGCCACCGCCCACATCCAGAAGACAGCACCTGGGCCACCGAAGGCGATCGCCGTGGCAACACCGGCAATGTTGCCGACGCCGACGCGACCGGCGAGGGAAATCATCAAGGACTGGAAAGAAGAAACACCGGAGTCTGACTTCTCGCCGTTCTTTAGCTGCGCAATCATGTCGGGAATACAGCGAATCTGCAACCCCTTGGTCACGATCGTGAAATAGACACCGGCGCCCAAGCACAGGAACACGAGTGCTGGGGACCAAATGAGGGAATTGAGAGCATCCAAGAACCCGGCCATATGAGGGAACCTACTTTCCAAAATTGCGATCTCTAGCATAAAGAGTGACATAAAGAATCATGCACTACTTCAATCGAAATTTGTGAGGGCAATCACGGAAATGTTTTTGAAAGAATCTAATTCTTCGCATTACCTGTTGGTTGACCAAAATTTAATGTACAGCTCAAGAACCGTCAATACCGCTAACAGAAACCTTTTAGAAAATCTGAACTATCTGCGTTAAAACACACCCTTTGCCTACCCCCGCCACACCTTCCACGCCGGTGGTTTGAGTCAGACGGCGGGAAGGGAGGCGTCGACAAGCACGGCTCTAGGAGGACTAAGGTTAAACCCATGACTGACATCGCCCCGAAGAATGACCGACTCGTCTGGATTGACTTGGAAATGACCGGGCTCGACCCGAAGCGCCACGTCATCGTGGAGGTGGCCGCCATCATCACCGACGGCAACCTCAACGTCATTGGTGAGGGAATCGACCTAGTGGTCCATGCCACGGAAGCGGAGCTCGCTGAGATGGATGACTTTGTCACCAACATGCACGCCAACTCCGGCCTGGATAAGGAAATCCGCGAATCTACCACCACCCTGCGGGAAGCCGAAGATGCCGTCCTGGCGCTCATCACTGAGCACTGCAACCCTGAGCATCCCGCCCCCCTGGCAGGCAACTCCATCGCCACCGACCGCACCTTCATTCGCGCCTATATGCCACGCCTGGATGAAGCGCTGCACTACCGCATGATTGACGTTTCCACCATCAAGGAGCTCAGTCGCCGCTGGTTCCCGCGCGCCTACTACAACCAGCCTGACAAGGGCATGGCGCACCGCGCGCTCCAGGACATCATCGAGTCCATCCGCGAGTTGGACTACTACCGCCGCAGTGTGTTCCGCACCGACGAAGGCCCCTCTTCCGAGGAAGCAGCGAAACTCAAGGAGTCAACTACCGCCGATTACCAGGCGTTTTTGTAAATCTCGCGGTGTGAGTTAATCTTATCCGTGCTGCTTTTAAGGCAGCGATGGTGGCTGTAGTTCAGCTGGTAGAGCACCAGGTTGTGATCCTGGGTGTCGCGGGTTCGAGCCCCGTCAGCCACCCCGAATGAGACCCTAGCCTGCACTTTCGCAGACTAGGGTCTTTCTTGATATGACGGGCTACGATAGCCGTGAGCGACTTGCGTAATGCCCGCGCGGTGGCAGGTCTTTCTCCTTCAAAAGGTGGCGTACATTGTTCAGGCTCTTTACTCACACCCCCAACCCACTGCCCCGTTATGACAACGGCGCTGAGCGGGCTGCTGAGCAAATCATCGCGGCCTACTCCACTAGTTTTTCGCTGGCCTCTCAAATGCTGAGCCCACAAACCCGCACGGACATCCGCAATCTTTATGCCGTGGTCCGTATTGCAGATGAGATTGTCGACGGTGCCGCCGCCGCAGCTGGACTAAGCCCGCAGGAGGTCCAAGAGACCCTCGACGCATACGAGCAAGCTGTCTTGCAAGCACCGCATCGCCGCTTTCATACCGACCCGATTCTGCATTCCTATGGATTGAGCGCACGCCGTTGTGGATTCAAGGACGAGCACATCCAGGCCTTTTTTGCGTCGATGCGGCGCGACCTGCACCAGAGCGTTTACTTTACGGCGGCCGAGCTGAATCAGTATGTCTATGGCTCAGCTGAGGTCATCGGCTTGCTGTGCCTGGACGCGTTTCTGGTGGGCCAGCCGGTTTCCAGCGCGCAACGCCGGGAGCTCGAGGCCGGCGCCCGCCGCTTGGGCGCGGCCTTCCAAAAGGTCAACTTCCTGCGGGATTTGGGCGCGGACACCGGCCAGCTTGGTCGCTCCTACTTTCCCCAGGCCGGCTCGGCAGGCTTGTCCGCGGAGTCAAAGGATGAACTCATCACCGACATCCGCGCCGACTTAGCCGCCGCCCGCGCGGTGATGGATCAGCTGCCGCTCACGGCACGGGTGGGAGTCATCGCCGCCACGGATCTCTTCGAAGCTTTGACCGACGATATTGCTGCACTGCCCGCTCGCGCCTTGCCCACTAAGCGCGTCAGCGTCAGCATCCCGCGCAAGCTGGCCCTTCTGCTGCGGGCAACCGTGAAGTCCCTAAGGAGGACGCGTTGATGAAAACCTTTAGGCGTGGCGCTGTGGCTAAACAGCCAGAGTCCGTCATCGTGATTGGTGCTGGCATTGCAGGGCTTGCAACTGCGGCTTTGCTCGCTCGCGACGGCAAGCAGGTTACGGTGGTGGACAAACTCGAAGAGGTCGGTGGGCGCGCAGGTTCGCTGTCTGCAGAGGGCTTCCGCTGGGATACCGGCCCGTCGTGGTACCTGATGCCGGAGGCCTTCGATCACTTCTTTGAGCTGTGCGGTACCTCGACTGCGGAGGAGCTTTCGCTGGTTGACCTCACGCCCGCCTACCGCGTCTATGACGACTCGGGCCAGTTCATCGACGTCGAGACCGGCGTGGATAAGGTGGCCACGCTCTTCGAGTCCATCGAGCCCGGCGCGGGCCAGCGCGTAAGGGACTATCTGGACCAGGCCACGGACGTCTACAACGTGGCCCTTGAGCGCTTCCTGTACACCACATTTAGTGATGCCCGCGAGCTCCTCGCGCCAACTGTTCGCTCCCGTTTAGGAACTTTGGCTCAGCTACTCACCCGCACCTTAGATAAGCACGTGGCGGCGTCTTTCCGGGATTACCGCCTACGCCAGGTGCTCAGTTACCCGGCGGTCTTTCTTTCTAGCGAGCCTTCCGCAGCACCGGCAATATACTCGCTAATGAGCCACACTGATCTGGTTGAAGGCGTGCGCTATCCGCTCGGCGGCTTCAGTGCGGTGGTCGAGGCTATAGCGCGGCAGGCCCGCAATGCTGGCGTTACCTTCTTGCTGGGAACGGAGGTCACGGGAATCCTCACCGACGATTCGGCCCGCGCAACAGGTGTCCGGATCATGACTTCCGCAGGCTCCCAAGAGCTGCTTGCCGACGCCGTCGTCTCCGCCGCCGATCTACACCACACCGAAACCTCGCTGCTGCCTGCGCATCTGCGTTCCTACTCAGCGAAGTACTTTGCGGGGCGCGATGCTGGTTTGGGCACGGTCTTGGTACTGCTGGGCGTAAAGGGTGAGCTGCCGCAGTTGGCGCACCACACGCTGCTGTTCAGTAAGGACTGGGAGCCTGATTTCCGTGCGGTCTACCACGGCCCAGAGCCCACGCGTGTGCTGGATGCTTCGCATTCCATCTATATTTCTAAGACCTCCGCCACCGATCCGGCGGTGGCGCCGGTCGGCCACGAGAACCTATTCGTGCTGGTTCCGGTCCCCGCGGACACCGCGTTGGGCCACGGCGATGCCTACGGCGCTCACCCGTCTGCTCGCGTGGAAGCCATTGCCGATGCCGCCATCGCACAAATCGGCCGCTGGGCTGGCATCGACGACTTCGCCTCTCGCATCGTCGTGCGCCACACCCTCGGGCCGGCCGACTTTGCGGAGCGCTACCACGCCTGGCGCGGCGGCTCGATTGGCCCAGCGCACACTCTGGCGCAGTCGGCCTTTTTCCGCGGCAAAAATGTCTCCTCCAAGGTCAAAGGCCTCTACTATGCCGGCGCCACGACCGTTCCTGGCGTTGGCGTACCTATGTGTCTTATCTCCGCAGAGAACATTCTCAAGCGAATGCACGGCGACACCACGGCTGCGCCGCTCGCGCATCTTCATTAGGCCTCTTTTTCGGCGGTGCGTGCATTCGAACCATCTTTCTGCCCCTACGAAACCCGCTCAGCCGCACTAGATGGTTCGAATGCACACGAGCGCTAGCGAATGAACAAGTCCAGCCCGGCGAGCAGCTCCTCTGAATGCGCTCTGCCCTCGCGGTCGGGCATATCGCCGGTGACTAAGAACTCCTCGACGCCGAGTTTCTCTGCGATGTCGGCAAGCTTGGCTTCCACCGCAGCGGGAGTACCGTAGACCGTATTGGCAAGCGTCTGCTCGAGGCGTTCGCGTTGTTGGCCGGTTAATCCTTTCAAGTCGGGATCTGGGTCGAGTGCACCAAACACGCCGGTGCTTCGGGAAAGCACCTGGGCATAGGCCTCGGGAAGGAGAAGGCGCCGGGCATAGGCCTCGTCTTCGGCCACCGCAATGTTGAGTGAGGAAATGACCACCGGCGAGGTGCCTTGGAAGTTCTCCCGATAAACCCGTGCAGCCTCAACCTGCGTCTCGGCTGGGCCGCCAAGGATGACGCCCAAGCCCAGCTTGGCCGCAGAAAGCGCAGAGCGGAAACCGGCCAAGACAAAAAGCGGCGGCCCAGCATGGGGCCGGAGGGTGATGGGGGCGTCGCCAAGCAAGAAATTGCGTACTTGGGCAAGGTCGGAATCGAAGCGTTGCTTGGCCTCCACGGTCTGCCGCAACGCCTCGCGTACTGGTTTAGTAAACCCCACCGAAGAGCCCAAGCCGATAATGATGCGCCCTGGATACAGCGACTCCAACATCGCGGCCTGCTCCGCGATGATCAATGGCGGGTGATTCGGCACCATAATGCCCGCCGTGCCAACCTGAATCCGCGCGGTCCAAAACAGAAAAGCGCATGTCCACCACTGTAGCCATGCGCCCCGTTTCGAAGTGAAACTTATTCTAAGCGTTTGCGTTTGTATTGCCCTTGGACCACGTCTCCCAGTCCATGTTCCAGTCGCCGAGGCCATCAAACGCACTGAGTTGCTCGCCGCCGGTGTTGAACACGCGCACGATGTCGCCACGCTTAACCACCGACTGGAACCACTGCGCAGCCTCTGGAGAGACGTTGATGCAACCGTGGGACTGGTTGTAGACGCCCTGGGCACCAATGGACCATGGAGCCGAGTGGACGTAAATTCCGGAGTAAGACATCTGGGTCGCGTAGTTAACGTTCGTGCGGTAACCACCTGCATCCAGTGCTAGACCATATGTAGTGGAATCCATGACGAGGGACTCGTACTCATCACCAATGATGTAGCGGCCGTTCGGCGTATCCCACATACCGTCAGTGCCCAAGGAAACTGGGATAGAACGCAGCAACTGACCGTTCTTGAAGACCTGCATGGTCTTAGTGGCGTTATCGACTAAGGAAATTACGCGGTCCCCAATAGTGAAGTTCGTGGAAGAGTCCTCGCCACCGTAAATACCGCCACCGAGATTCTTGCCGTAGAGATCAACGTTAACCTCTACCTTGGTACCAGGCTCCCAGTACTCCTTCGGACGCCAGCGAACTTCCTGGTTATTGATCCAGTAGAAAGCGCCCTCAACCTCAGGGGTGGTCTTGACGGTGATAGCTTCCTCGGCGGCCTTGCGGTCAGTGACATAGTTGCCAAAGCGAACACCAATAACCTGTCCAACGCCTACTTCGGCGCCGGGGATCGGCGACAAAGCGACCTCAGAAACACCCGCTGCCTGTGGGGTAGCGAAAGTTACGGTCTTCTTGTTTCCGTCAACGTCTTCTGCCTGGATTGTGTAGGTGTGATTGTATCCAAGGACCTCATCGGTGGACCAGGTCTTAGAGTCGGCGGACAGCTTTTCTGCGACTTCGACGCCAAGCTCGTTCGTCATAGTAACCGTCTTCATTTTGCCTTCGGTCTTTACCGTAATGGTTTCGGAAGGATCGACGTCGGTCGCACCGTCCTTAACGGAGACTTCAAGTCCTTTCTTCTTAGCGGCGGCAGAGCTTTCTGCAGCAGCATCATTTCCAGCGGCGGCAGCTGCGGACTGCTCGGAGCTCTTATCTTGAGCTGTGGAATCAATGGTGCAAGCTGCGGCAACAGTCGCAGTCAAAGCAACGGCGGTGACTGCGATAACACGACGGGCAAGAGGTAGGGGATTAATCACGGGAGCCCTTTTATAAAGCACAGAGGAGTCGGTTAAGAATTTCTCAATCAGCCTATAACGAGCTTCTTTAAAACACCACACGGCGCTTCACGTGTTAACCAATTGTTATCTGCTCGGCACCCCCTCCCATGCGCAAGCAAAGCAAAACGCCAAAACGGCCACGAAAACCATAAGTGACCTGCCGATTTTACAGTTTTCCAACAAGAGTGTTAAAGTTACTTCTCGTTGCACGGCAGGCAAACAAGCCAGCCGGACAACACATGCGCCATTAGCTCAATTGGCAGAGCAACTGACTCTTAATCAGTGGGTTCGGGGTTCAAGTCCCTGATGGCGCACAATAGAAAGTCTCGCGGCTTCATTCCCAAAAATGAGGTTGCGGGACTTTTGGTTTTGCGAGGGAGCCCCCACCCCAGGATCTGCATAACTGACAACGAAGGGGGCGCCGGCGTAGCTTTCCGACGCCCCGTTGGCAACTACGCAGGTTTTAAATCTGCTCGCCCGCGATTTGGTAGTCCTCCGGGTCGCCCACAGGTACCTCGGTGCCGTCGGACATCTTCAGATCCTCCAACTCTTGTTCAGGGTCGACCAGCTCGATGTCGAAGCCCGACTCGCGAATTCGGCGCAGCCCCTCCTTGAGCATCCTACGACCCATCTTGTTCGTCGCGGTCACGTTGGACAACTCCAAGACCACCTTGTCCGCGCTCAAGTCATAGCGCTCCAACTCGTGCAGGACCGTCTCAGCCGCGTTGAAGTTGAGAACACCCTGGAGATAGATGACCGTAGCGTCGCCGTCGTCAATAATGTGGCGAATCGGCTGGACACCGTAGCGCTCCTCTGTTGACATCAGGTGCAAGCCCATGTCCTTAGATAAGAGCTTGAAAGCTTCCACGCCACGGACAGAATTGCCTTCCTCGTTCAGACGCGGCGAGAAGGTAGCAACACCCAGCTGCCCCGGCAGCGTTCCGAGCAAGCCGCCGGCCACACCGGACTTCGCCGGAATACCTACCTCGGCCATCCAGCGGCCGGCACCGTCATGCATTCCGGCCGAGCTCATCAGCGCCAGAGTTAGCCGGCAGACATCGGCGTCCAGAATCTTGTCATTCGTTACTGGCTGGCGGCCACCATTAGCCAAGGTCGCCGACATCACCGCCAGGTCCTTCACCGTCACTCGAATAGAGCACTGTTTGGTATAAGTAAGCACGGCGTCGTGCGCTTCGTCCTTAATAATGTCGTAGTTGCGCAGCATGTGCGCCAAAGAGAGGTTGCGATCCGCGTGGTCTAGCTCCGAGCTGAACGCGCTCTCATCGATCTCCAGCTCGCGTCCCGCCAGGCGCGACATATAGGTAAGGATGCGCTCCACGCGTTCCTCAACCCCGGAGTCAACGCCATTGATGAGCTGGGTAACCGCAATTGCACCAGCATTGATCATTGGGTTGACCGGACGGTGGTCATCGCGGTTGAGGGAGAGCTCGTTGAACGCTTCGCCGGAAGGCTCCATTCCGACGATTTCACGCACTGCGTCCAACCCCAGTTCCTGCAGCGCCAAGGCGTAGACAAATGGCTTGGACAAAGACTGCATGGTGAACTCGACGTCCGCGTCACCCGCCGAATACACGTGGCCCGTGGTGGTGCACAGCGCAGCGCCTAGGTATTCCGGTTCCGCAGCCGCGAGCTCTGGGATATAGTCAGCTACCTTTCCACCGTCCTTATCACGGACGCTGTCGAGGATTTCCTGCAAATAAAATGGGATTGGTGTTTTCATCTCCGCCCAGCTTACGGATGACTATGATTGCCCGCATGAACAGAACTCTTGTCATTGTGGACGTGCAAAACGACTTTTGTCCTGGCGGCTCCCTCGCGACGGATCGTGGAAACGAGGTAGCGCGCGACGTCGCCAAGCTGGTGCGCACCCAGGATTATGACTTCATTGTTGCTACGCAGGACTGGCACATCGACCCCAAGGGGCACTTCTCTGAAGACCCGGACTTCGTGGACACGTGGCCGGTGCACTGCGTCGCCGACACGGAGGGCGCGGCCATGCACGCCGCGCTTGCCGACGCCCCCATCGACACCTTCTTCCACAAAGGTGCCTACACCGCAGCTTATTCCGGGTTTGAGGCCGAGTGCGTCGACGATGGTGCAACCCTGGCGGAGTGGCTGCGCGAGCGTGAGGTAAGCGAGCTCGACATCGTGGGCATCGCCACCGATCACTGTGTGCGCGCCACCGCAATCGACGCGTTACGGGAAGGCTTCACCGTCAACGTCTTGGAGAGCTACTGCTCTCCAGTCAGTGAAGAGCGCGCAAAAAAGACCTTTGCCGAACTGCGCGAGGCAGGGGCAAAGGTCGTCTAAGGCGGGGGGCAAAAATGCCGCGTCGAATTAGCGACGCTCAGCGAGCAGGCGCTGCAGCTCCTTGATGTCGTTCTTGCGACGGTTGGAGCGGAAGACTGCTAGCGCTACGAGGCCGACTACAGCTGCGCCAACGCCGGCGAGTGCCATCTGAACGTTGCGATCCTGCAGCTTCTCGGTTGCGGCGCCCTTTGCGTCATCGACCAAGTTCTTTGGCTTGCTGCGGTCAGCGAGCTCGTCGAGGGTGCTAGCCAGCTGGCGGCGGGTGCGCTCGATGTCGCGCTGAATGTCATTAATATCGCGTGCCACGTTGTAACTCCTGAATTCGTAATTTCGCTTTATAGGCCTTTTGGCTCAGCTTCCACCGAGTCAGTCAAAGGACCAGTCTACAGGCATCGACGCAATACGTGCACGCGGGGATACCGGCACCTGCGCCTAGGATGGCCCAGACCATCGCGAGGGCACGGTATGGTTAAAGACATGACTGAAGCAAAGCGTTTGGAAATCGGAGACGTTGCCCCCTCTTTCACCTTGAGCGACGATCAGGGCAATTCTGTAAGCCTCAGCGACTTCGCTGGAAAGCGCGTGCTCGTGTATTTCTACCCGCGCGCCAACACGCCAGGCTGCACCAAAGAGGCGTGTGACTTCCGTGATTCCCTTGAGCAGCTCAATGGTCTCGACATCGCGGTCGTAGGCATCTCCCCTGATAAGCCAGAGGCCCTGGCTAAGTTCCGCGCCGATCACGAGCTGAACTTCCCACTTCTGTCTGACCCTGAGAAGGAAACGCTCGCGGCATACGGCGCGTTCGGCGAGAAGAAGAACTACGGCAAGGTGGTACAAGGCGTTATTCGCTCAACTTTCCTCGTTGAGCCAGATGGCACCATCGGCCAGGCCATGTACAACGTGAAGGCTACAGGTCACGTCGCCCGTGTGATGAAGGGGCTGTCTTAAACTTCGGCACGTACACAATCACCTAAACAATTCAGATGAGCATCAAGCACGATACCGAGCTGCTGGTTCCACGCCGGCGCCCGGCCCAGGCACGTAGCCGCGAGAGATACAACAGGATCCTCAAGGCTGCGCGAAGCGTGCTTGTCGACGTTGGCTTCGAGTCCTTCACCTTCGACGAAGTCTCGCGCCGCGCGGAAGTGCCGATCGGCACGCTGTACCAATTCTTTGCCAACAAGTACGTGCTGATCTGCGAGTTGGACCGCGAGGATACCGGCGAGAATCTGGAGGAGATTCGGCGCTTTTCTGAGCACGTCCCGGCCCTGCAGTGGCCGGACTTCCTTGATGAGTTCATCGACCACCTCGCCCGCATGTGGCGCGAAGACCCCTCCCGCCGTGCGGTGTGGCATGCGGTGCAGTCCACTCCGGCCACACGCGCCACGGCCGCAGATACGGAGCTGCAGCTGCTCAAGCCCGTGGCGGAAATCCTGGAGCCGCTGGCCCAGCGTATGACCTATGACGAGCGCGTGGAGCTGGCCGGATTCCTCGTACACACGGTGGTCTCGATGCTCAACTACGCAGCATCTGGCGAGCCAGAGAACTTTGACGACGTCGTGGGCGAAATCAAGCGTATGCTTATTGCGTACTTGTTCTCCGTAGCCACTAGCTAAAGGTTAGGAACCGTGAGCAGGACGGTAGCGGTGGCGTAGTCTCCGTCGTGGCTGATGCTCAGGCTCGTTCGCATATCCCCGAGACTTGCAGCCACGCTCTCTTTGATGTGGCCGCGCAGGACCAGTCCGACTCTCCCCCAGGCGTCCGGCTGAACCTCGATTTCTTGCCAGTCGACGTCGTTTTCTGCCACCACCGGCGGGCGGCCATAAAGCGCCTGCGACCATGCCTTAATAAAAGCTTCCTTCGCCGCCCACCGCCCGGCGAGGTGCTCGGCGCGGCGCGCGGAGTCGCCTTTGCGCGTAGCCACGCGCAGCTCCGTGGCGCTGAATACCGCCTCGAAACGAGTGCCCGGCACGCTGAGCTGCTGGGCAAACTCCGAGATACAAACAAGGTCAGTTCCCACGGCGAAGGTAGCGGCGTTCATAGCCTCTCACTCTAACTCGCGAGCTCAGTCTTGAGCATTTCGAGTTCTCCGCCACCAGCCATCCACTGGGTCAGATCTTCGACGCTTACTTCCGCCTTCGAAGCGTTGAGAACCACTTCGCCCATGTTAAGTACCACGAAGCGGTCCCCGACCAAGAACGCGTGCTGCGGGTTGTGGGTAATCAGCACCACTCCCATGCCGCGTTCACGAGCGGCATCGATAAAGCGCAGCACCATGCCGGACTGCTTAACGCCAAGCGCCGCCGTGGGCTCATCCAGCACGATGTAGCGCGCACCGAAGTAGATGGCGCGCGCGATGGCCACCACTTGGCGCTGGCCGCCGGAGAGCGCTTCCAGCTGCACGTCGATGTCGGCTAGGTCTACGCCCATTTCTTGCAGCTGCTCGCGGGCAATGGTGCGCATCTCCTTTTCCTTCAACAGGCCGAAAGGACCTGCGAGTTCCTGGCC
Source organism: Corynebacterium sp. HMSC05D08 (assembly GCF_001807215.1). Taxonomy (NCBI): domain Bacteria; kingdom Bacillati; phylum Actinomycetota; class Actinomycetes; order Mycobacteriales; family Corynebacteriaceae; genus Corynebacterium; species Corynebacterium sp. HMSC05D08. The sequence goes on from NZ_KV788324.1 coordinate 25,806, forward strand.
TAAGAAGAAGTTGCGCCACACGGAAAGCTGCGGCACCAGCGCGAGATCCTGGTACACGGTAGCGATGCCCGCATCGAGGGCGTCGCGGGGGCTGGAAAAGGTGGTAGGGGCGGCGTCGACAAGCAGCTCGCCCGAGGTGGGTGTGTTGAGACCCGACAGGATTTTGATGAGCGTGGACTTGCCTGCACCGTTGTCGCCAAGGACGCAGGTGACAGTGCCTGGGCGCAGCGTCATGTTGACACCACGCAGGGCATGGAAATTACCGAAGGATTGCTGAATATCGTGCAGCTCGATGCTGTGTGCATTCTCAGTCATCACTGCCTCCTATTTCCGCTTGTTGAAGTTGGCCACAGACATGTTGGTAAGAACCGCAAACAGCAGCATGGCGCCGAGGAAGAACTTGAACCAGTCGGGGTTCCACCCCGCGTAAACGATGCCCTGGTTGGTCATGCCGAATATGACTGCACCGATGGCCGTGCCTACGGCAGTGCCGCGGCCGCCCGTCATCGAACAGCCACCGATAACCGCCGCGATAATATAGAGGAACTCGTTGCCAATGCCCTGGCCCGCCTGGATGGAGTCGAAGGCAAAAAGCGTGTGCATGCCCACAAACCAGGCGGCGAAACCGACGACCATGAACAGGATAACCTTGACGCGGCGCACAGGAACACCGACGGCACGGGCGGCGTCCTCGTCACCACCGACGGCGAAGATCCAGTTACCGAAGCGGGTCTTGTAGAGGACGAAGGAGGCCACAGCGACGAACAAGATCCACCACAACACGGTGGCACGGATGCTCAGCGAGCCGAGGTGAATAGTGCCAGCGAAGATGGCGCGTGCGGCAGCAAAGCCCTGCATGTCAGAGATGGGAGGTGTGGCCACCTGGCCGGTAACGAGCTTGGTCACGGCCAGGTTCAGCCCCTGCAGCATGAGGAATGCGGCAAGGGTGATGAGGAAAGAGTCGATCTTCGTACGCACGACAAGCAGGCCGTTGATGGCACCAATGGTCAGGGCCGTCACGAGGGCGAGGGCTGCTCCAACCCAGGAGTTGAGGTGCAGGTTGTAGTTGAGCATGGTGGCCACGAGCGCAGAGGTAGTCACGGCGACGCCGGAGGATAAGTCGAACTCGTTGCCAATCATAAGCAGGCCCACGGCCAAGGCTACGATGCCCAGGGTGGAGCTGGCGTAGAGCACCGTGGAGAAGGCCTCCATCGAACGAAACGATGGAGCGACAATCATGAACAGGGCAAAGATGACGATGGCACCAAGGACACTGGCTAGCTCGGGGCGGCGCATGATGCGGGCGCTTAGGCTCCGCGATGCTAGCCGCGCATCGATGCTTGGCGACGTCTCGGTCATCGCAAGCCTGCCTTAGCGGACTCTGAGATTACGTCGACGTTGGTGGAGTCGACGAAGGAAGGGCCGGTGTAGACGGGACGGCCGCCGCCCACGGTGGAGCCGTTGCGGTGTGCGAGCCACAAGGCGTCGACAGCCATGTAGCCCTGCATGTAAGGCTGCTGGTCCACGGCCCAGGCGACGTCGCCGGAAGCGATGGCGTCGACAAGCTCAGCGTTGGTATCGAAGGTGGCTACCTTTGCCTTGGCGCCGGAGTCAGCGATGGCGTCGACGGCGCGCATGGCGACGGGCGCTTGGAGAGCCATGACCCAGTCAATGGATTTATCCTGCTCGAGCTTCGCGTTCAGGGTGGACTGTGCTGCAGTGAGGTCCTGACCGTTGACATAGAGCAGCTCAACCTTGCCGCCCTGTCCGTCCTGCAGACCCGCGCAGCGATCCTCCTGGGACTTGTTGCCTTGTTCGTGGATGACGCACAGGGTGTGCTTGGCGCCGTCCTTCTTGAGGCGCTCGCCTGCCTTGGTGCCGGCGACCTTCTCCTCTTGGCCGAAGAACGCGGTCATGCCGTACTTCTGGTAGGAATCCATGCCGGCGTTAAGGCCGACGGTGGGGATTCCTGCGTCGGCGGCCTTCTTGGCTACAGGACCGATGGCGCTGGCGTTTGGCATGGTGACGGCGATGCCGTCGACGCCGGAGTCAATGGCGGACTGCACGAGGTTGGCCTGGTTAGGGGCCTGCGGATCGGAAGAGTAGCGCAACTCGATGTTGTCCTTCTTGGCTGCGTCCTCGGCGCCCTTGCGCACGAGATCCCAGTAGGTATCGCCAGGGGCACCGTGGGAGATCATCGATACGACGATGCGCTCGGTGTCCACTCCCCCGGCGAGTTCGTTCTCACTGTTTTCGCGCGGCGCACCACCGGTGGAGGAGCATCCCGTCACTGCTAGCGCGGCGGCCAAAGCCACCCCGGTTCCCACAATCTTGCAAGCTTTAACGTTGAAGTTCATGCTTGCATAGTGCCCCACCTGCAACAGGGACTCAAACCGCTGACCTGCATCTTTATCGTTTCAGGTGGCGCAAGCTGGCACTTTCGACGCCGTTTTTACCCCCGTTACAGCTTCCCAAACCCCCAACACAAAGCCACAAATACACAAAAGGGAGGGCTCCCCATTTCTGGGAAGCCCTCTCTGCCGCTTCGGTGACTGGCGTGAATGTCCTAAAGGCGTTTTTCCTTCTTGATTAGTTCAGCATCTGCCCGGTTTCAAGGATTCCGTCGCGCAGACGAGCGGCGTCGTCAAGCAGCACTGCGGCCTCACGTTCCTTCACAGCGTCACCAGTACCGCCCAGGTTGCGATCCACCGGACGCTCGTAGAGAACTGCCCCGCCGCGCATCGCAGACTCGATGCGGCGCAGCCCGGCGCGCTCACGCTCGTGCGCCTGCTGCTGCCACTGAGCAACGGCCTCCGCATCCTGCGCCGCCGCCAGTGCAGCCAGGAATGCGCCCGGGTGCACAATTGCCACTAGCGCAGACACGTGACCGAAGCCCAGCGAGGTAACCAGGCCTGCCTTCGGTGCGTACTCGTCACGACCGCGCAGGTCCAGCTGATGACGTAGCCAAACCAGGTGCTCATGCTTAGCCAGCACTGGGTCCACGCAATCCAGGGAACGATTCGGCGGCAGGATGCCCTCACGCAGGACCTGCGTCAGGCCAACCATCTGGAACGCGGCGGCACCACCCTTGGCGTGGCCAGTCAGGGTCTTCTGCGAAATCACGTACATCGGGTTGCCGTTGTGGCGTCCCATCGCGGCAGCAATGCGCTCGTGCAGATCCGACTCGTTCGGGTCATTCGCATTGGTCGAGGTGTCGTGCTTGGAGATGATGGACACCTCATCCGGCGTGACGCCATGCGCACGCAGGGCCTGCGCCAAGCGGGAATCCACGCCGCCACGGGCCGCAGACAGCGCGCCCAGGCCCGGCGCGGGGATGGAGGTGTGAGCGCCGTCCGCGAAGGACTCCGCGAAGGCCACCACGCCCAGAACCGGCAGTCCCTGCTCCGCGGCGAATGAGCCACGGGCCAGCAGCAGGGTGCCGCCACCTTCAGACTCGATGAAGCCTCCGCGGCGCCTGTCGTTGGCGCGGGAGAAGTACTTGTGGTCGATGCCCTTTGCTTCCATCTCTGCGGTCTCCGCGGTCGCAGCCATGTCGCCGAAGCCGGTGATGCTCTCAATAGATAGGTCATCGACACCACCAGCGACCACGAAGTCTGCCTTGTGCAGGCGCAGCTTATCCATCGCTTCCTCCACGGAGACCGCAGCGGTAGCGCAGGCTGCAACCGGGTGGACCATCTGGCCGTAGCCGCCCACGTAGGACTGCATCACGTGCGCTGCCACCACATTCGGCAGGGCTTCCTGCAGGATGTCGTTCGGGCGCGACTGCGCCAGCAGCTTGTCCACGTAGAGCGAGCGCAGGGAGGCCATGCCGCCCATGCCGGTGCCCTGCGTCGAGGACACGCGTGCGGGATGAACGCTCGCGAGCAGCTCTGCCGGGCTGAAGCCCGCCGAAAGGAATGCCTCCACGGTGCACACGATGTTCCACAGCGCCACACGGTCGAGGTTGTCGATCATGTCGGCCGGGATGCCATAGACCGCCGGGTCGAATCCGGTCGGCACCTGGCCGCCGACGAAGCGCGACATTGCCACGCGGCGCGGCACACGCACTGGCGAGCCGGCCGGGCGGGTAACCTGCCATTCCTCACCATCGAAGTGCGCCGTAGCGCCCTCAACTTCTTCTACGAAGGACTTGGCGGTTGCTTCATCGTCCACGGTGAAGGTCAGCGGCTTCTCCAGGTAGATGGTGGTCAATTCAGGAGCGAGGTTGTCCACCATCGGCATGTGCGGGCCGAAGTCATCGTGGTAGCGGCGCACCCCGATGTTGGCCATCACTTGGTCATGGAATTGTTCGTAGACGTCTTCCTCGGCAATGGCTTCGCCGGTCTCCAGCACGGTCCACTGGGCCGACTGGGCATCCCACTCGATGAGGCCCATGGTCCAGGCCAACTCAAGCACGCCGGCAGCGGAAAGCTCGCCGGTAAGCTCGACCTCGAAGCGGGTACGCGAGGAACCCAGCGGGCCGAGCTCACCTGCGCCGACGATGACGACCATGTCATCGAGCGACTGCGTCACGCCCCTGAAGTCTGGCGTGGTCCACTGCAACGGGGACAGCGGGTTCGGCAGTGCTTGCACCGTCTTCGGGGCCTGGATGACGCCGCCATTGGATGCGCTTGTTTGCTCCGCCCGCCGTGCGGCCTCGCGGGCCAGTTCAGGCAGGTTGAGGTCGGCCTCGCCCAGACCGCCGGTGAAGTCAAGGGTGACCGGGTCCTGGGCCGCCTGCTCACGCACGTCGGCGTTGGCGCCGCCGTCGACCAGCTTGATAGACATTTCCTCGGTGGAGTAGGTTTCCACGCCCTTGGCCTCGACAAGCTCGACCATTGGGTCGTTTCCGCCCATCAGGCCAGTGCCACGTACCCAACCGATGTGGGCGTGGACCAGCGAGGTACGCTCGCCCCAGACAGGCTCCGCCTTCCAGCGGGTAACCAGGGCGTCGAGTGCCGCCTTGGCCTCACCATAGGCGCCGTCGCCACCGAAGCGACCACGGTTCGGGCTGCCTGGCAGCACCACGTGCAGGCGCTGGCCCACGTGGGTATCCGCGCCCAGCTGAGACAGGCCCGCGATGAGCTTCTCCACCGACCACAGCAGCAGACGCATCTGCGACTCGGCCTGGGCGCCGGCGTCGGCCAGCGTGCCCTGCACGCGCGGAGCAGCGAACGGGAAGAGCAAGGTCGGCACCAGCGCCGGCTTGACCAGCTTGGACTTGCCGCCCACTGTGGCTGTCTGCTCGTTAGCAATCCACTCCACCAAGGCGTCGAGATCTTTAAAGGAGCTCAAGTTCGCAGGGACCACCCACAACGCGGCGGAACCAGCGGCGTGCGTGCGGTAGAGCTCCTTGTAGAACTCCACGCGGTCATGGTTTAGGCGCGAGGTGGTTGCCACCACGGTGGCGCCCTCGTTGAGCAGCTCGCCGATGACAGCGGCCGCAATCGAGTTCGGGGAGCCACCAGTAACCACGGCAACGTCGTTGCTCATGGTCAAGACAGCGGCATCCTCACGCGCATCCTGCGCGTGATCCGGCAGACCAAAGTGCTCCGCCAGCCGCGCCACGGCTTCGCCAGCGCCCAGAACATCGACGTCCGCAGCGTTGAGCTCGCCCGCGGCAACACGCGCAAGATCCTCGCGGGCAGAAGCCCAGCGGTCGTCGATTAGCACTGCCTTATCCGCATCGAAGGACGGCGCGACCTGCTTAGCCCAATCGGAGCCCAGCTCACGGGAGACTAGCTCCGCCAGTGCGGCGTTCTCATCTACTTCCGAAAACTCGGTGGCAGGCGCCGCAACTCCCAGCTTGGACAGCAAGGTGCGGGCGGTCTCCGCAAGGGTATCGGTCATTTCCGCGGTGTAGGCATCCAAAGCAGCGGAGTCCACTACCCCACCGCCCGCAGCACCACCCGCGGAAGGCATCGCGATGCTAATCCCCTCGCGCTGTCCGGCGACGGTCACGGCGGCGTCGATTAGCGAATCCAGCTCCTTGACATTCGCAGCGCCCGTGCCGAGCGTGGCCAGGTCGCCGCCACGCAGGGACGCGCCCTCGCGAGTGCCGAGGACAAGCTCAGCGATGACGCGATCTGCCCAGCCTTCGCCCAAGCCCCAGGCGCCGGTGACACGCTCAGCCACGTAGCCAGGCTTCTTTCCGGCAGGTCCAGTAAGGCGGCGCAGCGCATCAGCGACCTGCCCGCCCAGGACCGGGCCAAAGGTCTTATAGCCCTTGGCCATGCCTGCGACAGTCTCCTTGAGTTCCGACAGCGCAGCATCGGCCGCGCCATCGATAGCGCCCAATCCGAACTCCACACCCAGATCCAGCAGGAGCTGGTTGCGGCGGGAGGACACGCCCTCGACGAGCAGTTCGATGGTATCGGCAGGACCCATCTGATCCAGGCGGACCTTGGTCCACACCGCCACGAGCATTTCGGTGGCGAACTGCGCGCTCAGCGGCTTATCCGCTGGGGTCTCCCCACCCGCAGCAGGTGCCGGAACCGGAGCCACGAGGGTCGCGGTCTCCGCTGCTGCCGGGGTCTCAGAGACCAGGCTTGCTGCGGTAGCGCCAGATTCGGCGCCATCCTCGGCACCAGATTCAGCCGCTGCATCCGCCGCCGCAGTCTGCTCCGGCTCCGGGCGAGCGATGGCATCCTCAGCGAAGACGACGCCGCGGTCGCGCTCGATGTTGAGCACCTCGATGCCGTGGCCTGCATACTGCGGCAGGCGCAGGGTCTGGCCCAGCATGTTCGCCAGCGTTGGCGAGGAACCCACGCCCACCTCAACAAAGCGCTCCACGCCCAGGCCCGGGGTGCCGGCGCCGCCGATGGCGCCCGGCTCGCTAAGCAGGAGATCCTGGGTTTCGATCCATCGGACAGGTGAAGCGAACTGCCAGGCCAGAAGCTCAATGAGCAGGGTGCGGCCCAACTGAACCGGGTTCTCAAGGGCGCCCGCGAAGTCAGACAGGATGGCCTTGACGGGATCAGAGTCCACCACGGAGTCAATGGCCTGCACGAACTCTTCAGTGAGCTCAAATGGACGCGCAACCAGGTTCGGCACGTAGTGGCCCACGAGGATATCCAGGTCGATGTCCGCCGGAATGAGGGAATCGAGGTGCTCGCGGAAGGCAGGCACGCCGTCCAGCAGATGAGAGGAGTGGAACGGCACGTCGATGCCCGGGATCTGGATGAAGGCACGCGCCCCCGGCGCGCGGCGCTCGGCGTCGGCACGCAGGGCGTTAAGCCCCGCGCGAGTACCGGCGACGGCGTACTGGACGCCTGCAATGTTGTAGTTGACGATCTCCAGGAACTCGCCGGTCTGCGCGGAAATCTCAGCAACGTACGGGAACACGTCCTTGGCGGAGACGCCGATCTTGTTCGGACGCAGCGCCGCCAGTCCATAGTTGGAGTTGCCCTCGGCGTCGCGCTCGACCAGGCGGTGCATGGTCAGGCCACGGGCGTAGACGATCTCCACTACTGCTTCGAGGGAGAGCACCTGCGCGTAGGCGGCGAGGGCGTTGTACTCGCCCACGGAGTGGCCCGCAAAGTAGGCGCCAGAGTCAAGGACGCCGGCCTCCTGCATCTCGGCGATCTGCGCGCAGCCCAGGGTGGCCATGGCTACCTGCGTGAACTGGGTCAGGAAAAGAGCGCCGTCTGGGTGCGTGAACTCCTCGCCGCGCACGGTGACGGACTGCGGATTGTTGCGCACGATCTCCAGGATGGAGAATCCCAACTTGGAGCGGGTGTGCTTGTCCGCGCGTTCCCATACGGAGCGGGCGCTTGACGACGCCGCGAAGGCGTCCATGCCCATCCCCTGCGACTGGATGCCCTGGCCGGGGAAGCCGTAGAAGGTCAGCTTGTCAGCGACAGTTGCGCGAGCCTCAAGGACTGGAACGCCGTCGACGGAAGCGGTGACGGCTCGGACCTCGCCGAAGCCTGGGCGGGTGTCCAGGCCCACGCGCTCGACCACGAAGGTGACCTGCGCGCCGGGCAGGACAGGCGCCTGCATGGTGGCGCTCCACTCACGGACTGCGGCGCCGTCGAAAGCGGCGGCCAGCTGCGCCAGCGCGGAGGTCCACATGCCGTGGACGATGACGCCGTCCTTCAATCCAGCCAGCTGGGCGGCGAGATCGGCAACGTGGATCGGGTTGCGGTCGCCCGTGACCACGGCGAATGGGTGCATCGACTGCGGGGCGGTCACGGTCATTTCGTGGCGGAAGCTGCGCGGCTTTTCCGCAGTGGTGGACGCTGCACCTGCGACGGAGTCCGCTGCGCCGAGTTCCTGCTCGCCGCGACGGCCCTGGATGGCGAAGCGCTCGAAGAGGCGTGCAACCGGGGTGCCTGCGGTGTCTGCACCAGCTGCGGAAGCACCATCAGTGGCCGTGTCAATATCTACTGCGACGTCGACGACGCGGCCGACTGGGGTGTCGCGGACCTCGCCCGCGGTGGCGGTGATACGCAGCTTCGCCTCGCGCGGCAGCGCGGACTTGAGTTCGAGGTTGTGTTCCAAGTGGACCAGGTTGAGCAGGCCTTCAACGACGTTAGTTCCGTCTTCGGTAACTGCATCGGCGATGACCGCGAACACGGCTGGCCAGGCCTTGCCCACGAGGACGTCTGGGGCCACGTGTGCGCCCTCGGCAACGTCTGCGGAAAGGGCGTCGGCAGGCGCATAGCCCGCGGTGACGTTTTCATAGTCTGCGGAATCCGCGGCGCTGAGCTCGCCGGACCAGATGGCGGTGCCACCGGTTACCTCCGGCAGGGTGCCGCCGGCAGCGACGCGAGCCAGCTCGCGCATGGACTCAGCGGCATCGGCCTCGGTGATAAGCGGCGAGGCGCCCGGAATCTGCGGTGGGGTGATGCGCAGGCGCAGCTGCGCGCCTGCAATCGCGCCCTTGAGCGGGACGCTCAGCCAGTACTCGTCTTCGGCAAGCTTCTCAAAGCGGGAGCCGTTGTCTTTGCTCTCGATCGACTCAGCCAGGAACTGGCCGGTGCCAAGCACGAGGCGAAGCGGGTTAAGCTGCTCGCGGCCTGCCCAATTGACCATTGGTGCCTTGAGGATTTTGTCGAAGTCCGAGTGCTCTGGTTTGTCTTGTACACCGGCCTGGGTCAGCTCATCTGTTGCGGCCTGCTCGAAGCGGGCAAGCAGCTCAGCCACCGGCTCGTCAACGCGCTCAATGCCGCCGACTGCGGTGGTGCCTGGGATGATGCAGACTTGGTCGGCATCGTAGCGCTCGTCGTGGGCCTGCCACAGGGAGTCCTGGCGCCACAGACGGCGGACCTCCGCGTCGATGACGGGGACGAAGTTGGCGGGCTTGCCCTTCTGGTTGAGCAGCTGCAGGAACCACGCGGCGTCGCCTGGGTGGACGAGCTGGTCGACGGCGGCGCTGCCCAAGAGCTCGCGCAGCTGCATGACTGCCTGCTCCGGGTTCTCGCGCTCTGCGGTGACCTGAAGTTCGATCTCGCCGTGGTCCGCCGGGTTGAGGCGGGCTTCGGTGCGCTCCACCATTGCGACGAAGCGCTGGAACCAGGATTCGTCGACCCACTGCCCCATGTAGGAAAGTTCAAGGTAGCGCTCGAGCCACTGCGCGTAGGTTATAGAGTCAAGGTCACCGAAGTAAGGCTTGCAGGTCTTGCCGATGGCCTCGATGATCTCGTCACGACGTGCGGCCACGGCCTCAGCGTCGCCCGCGACCTCGTCGAGCAGGCGCCCGGCGCGTGCGAAGGAGTTGTCGATCTCGTGGATGTCCGCGCCCAGCTGGGACAGTCCGGAGGTCACGGAGCCGCCGAAGTCCTGGGCTGCAGCGCCCACGCCGGCCCAGCCGCCGTTCTGGACGGTCGGCTGCGCGGCCACGAGTGCGCGCTTCACGGATTCGGAAGCGGTGGATTCCTTGGTCGCCATGGCGGCGGTGCCCACCATGATGGCGTCGACAGGCGCATCCGGCAGCCCCTGCTTGTGTGCCCAGGTGCCCAGCAGGTACTGAACACCGCGGGCTGGGGTGCCGATACCGCCGCCGACGGCCAGCACCACGTTGTCGTGCTCGCGGATGCGGCCATAGGTGGCAGCGAGCAGCTCGTCGAGGTCCTCCCACGAGTGGTGGCCACCGGCGTGACCGCCTTCGATCTGCATGATGATAAGTCCTGGGGCCTGCTCAGCGATGCGCAGTACTTGGTCGATCTGCTTGATGGTGCCTGGCTTGAATGCGACCCACGGGAAGTTGTCCGCGTGCAGGGACTCTACGAGTTCCACTGCCTCTTCGAGCGGTGGGATACCAGCAGAGACAACCACGCCGTTGATGGGCGCACCGTTTGCGCGTGCCTTGGGGAGGGCGCGCTCGCCAGCGATCTGGCGGCGCCACTGCGATGCGGAGAGATACATGGCGTTGAACTGTGCGTTCACGCCTGGCTCGAGGAGTTCCTCTAGCTTCTCCAAGTTGCGTGCCAGCAAGGCGTTGGTGGTCTGGCCACCGCCTGCGAGCTCTGCCCAGTGACCGGCGTTGGCTGCTGCAGCCACGATTTCTGAGTCGACGGTGGAAGGGGTCATGCCGGGCAGCATGACTGGCGAGTAGCCGGTTGCCTCGGTGAACTTGGTGGAAAGGCGACCTGCGCGCAGGGTCGGGCGGAAGCACTCCCAGGACATGGTCAGGGCGGGTGCCTGGCCGGCGTCGAAAAGCTGCGACTGCCCGTGCGAACCGCACACCACCAAGGTGCCGATTCCTCGTCCTGCGACGATGTCTCGGGTCAGCGGCTCGACGCCGCCATCAGGGCCGCACTCGAAGATCCAGCGGGCGCCTGCCTCGATGGCCTCGGTGACGCGGGCTGGCCAATCGACGATGTCGGTGAGGACGGCGCGGGCGCCCTCCTCCACGAGCACGGGGTCAAGACCTGCGGTTTTGCCCCACTCGATGACCTGCGCAACGGCCTCTTCCATTGCCGGGTGGTGGTAGGCAGCCTGGATGTCGAGCTGGCTAAAGCGAGGTGCGAACGGGGCGCCGCCGCGCTGCTTGGATTCGACGAGCTTGGCGTCCTTGGAGGCCGCCGCTTCGAGGCGGCCTTGAACTGCGGTTACCTCCGCCGGGGTACCGACGATGATGAACTTGTCGCGGCCATTGCGCAGGCCGATGCGACCGCCGGCCTTTTCAATCTGCTCTTGAGTGGCACCGGAGACTGCCACCATAGGAGAACCCTCAGCGTTGCGGACCAAACCGTGAGTGCGGGCTGTACGCGTGATAGCGGCACCGATGAGCTGCGCCAAGGCGATGACCTCGCCGGCTGCGGCGCGGCCGGTGGCAACAAACGTGCTCAAGGTGCCCTGGGAATGTCCAATGGCCGCGACCGCCTGCGAGACGTCGAGCCCCTGGGCAGCAAGCGCTTCAAGCACACCAACCTGGGCGGTGACGATGCCCGGGGTAGAGATAGCAGAATCCGCCAGGTTAATGCGCGGCGAGTTCGCTGCTGCTGCCCACTCGAGCGGGGCGAAGCCGTGCGGGAAGGCGGCGGCGAGATCGTCTGCGAGTGGCTCGAGGATCTCTTCCGCCTGCTTCAGGTGCCCGGCAAGGCGGGTGCCTGCGCCTGCGGCGATAGATGCCTGCAGATTGGGAAGCCAGGCATAGCCCTGTCCTGAAAATGACAGCGCGAAGGGTTCGGCGTCTAGGCGGTTGACCAAGCGTTTGCCTGTGGAAAGCGGCTGGGTAATGGTCGTAGTTTCGGTACGCGGGGTGATGCTCACTGTGGTTGCTGCTCCTATGCGAGTGCGGCCAGAATTGTTTCGTATCAGAAAGTCAGAGATACAGCATGCCACAAAATCATGAGGAAACCATCATCTTTTGACGGCGTGTGTGGATGCTGCCCGTAAATCACGGTGGCGAGGATACGGCTAGAAATCACCCAAGAGCCGGGAAACTAGCTCTTTAGCACGCTCTAGTTCCACGCGCGATTGACCCCGGCGCACGCCATCCCCGACAGGTCCTTCGGGCTCTACCTCTGCATAAATCTCGCATGCACTCGCCGGAACCACAGGCGCACTACGGACAATCCCGCGCTGTTGCGTGTATTCATCAAAGAACTTATCGATACTCATTACCGGCGCCAGTCTAGCCGCTAAAATCATCCCCATCATGGCAGCCCGCTCCCCTTTTCGCCCGTACTACGTAGTCGGCATCCTCAACCTCATCGTCGCAGCTCTCGTCATCTTTGGCGCAACTCTCGACGCCCCGACTTCGTCCACCTCAGCGACTGCACCCAACACCCCCGCAGCACCGGCTCCAGCAACAGCTTCAGACGCAGCTCCGGCAGCCCCCGAACCCCCTGCGGCACCTGCCCCAAATCCAGCATTAGAACAGCTCACCGCCCTGCCGGTTAAGGGCCGCGCGCCAAAGACTGGCTACGAACGTAAGCAGTTCGGGCAGGCATGGTCTGACGATGTCACCGTGGAATTTGGCCACAACGGCTGCGATACGCGAAACGACATTCTGCGCCGTGACCTCGTGGATATCACGCTCAAAGAAAACACTCATGACTGCGTGGTCCTGACAGGTACACTGCATGATCCCTATTCCGGCACTGATATCAGCTTCCAGCGCGGGCAAGGCACCTCCGAGTTGGTACAGATTGATCACATCGTGCCGCTTGCCGACGCCTGGCAAAAAGGCGCCCAAGAATGGTCACCGGAAAAGCGCCGCGACTTTGCCAACGACCCGCGCAACCTCCTCGCGGTCGACGGCCCACTTAACCAGCAGAAATCCGCAGGCGACGCAGCCACTTGGCTTCCACCAAGCAAGGAATACCGCTGCACCTACGCGCAGAAAATCATTGAAGTTAAAGCTACCTACGGGCTGTGGGTAACACAGGCCGAATATGACGCGCTGGCTACCCAGCTAGCAACCTGCCCTTGAGCTACCCCCACTTTTTACCTGCCAAGAATCTGCATATTTTGCGCATAGTTTGACCCTAAAATAGAGCATACCTTTTAGACAATATGCCTGTATGTCACAGAAAACGTGAGCACCCAAGCAAAGTAACGGCTTATATAAAGACCCGAAATAAATACAATCCGGGGCTAATAAGCTTCACCCCCAAACTTTAAAAATTTGAACAAATAGGCGGCCAACCCTTTTCCAATTTCCTAGTATCAACTTCAGCGAAATTGATAGCCAAGTCACATTTCCCTCACGTATGTGCCGAAGGGCTCAAAGACGCAACTCTCAACTGTCGTCTCTGCGAACGGAACCCACCCGATGTTCAAATACATCCTGAAGAAGACCGCTAGCTGGTTGCTAGTTATCTTCCTCGCGACCAACATCGCCTACTTTCTCGCGGCAACCTTCCTTGATCCGCGTTCGAATTACATAGGCCGCAACCCGCCTCTTCGCCCGGAAGAAATCTCCAATATCCTCCAGCCATTGGGTCTCGACCCAGAAACGCCCCTCCTTGAGCGCTGGTGGAACTGGTTTAGTGGGATTTTGTTCCACTGGGACTGGGGCAGCTCCCCTTTGGGAGACCCAGTCAGCGCCCAGATCGGCCACCGTGCGCTCGTGTCTGCCCAGCTTCTCCTCCTAGCAACCGTGCTTTCTGTTGTCATCGGTGTTGGTTTGGGTGTCTACACCGCTGCGCGCCAGTACAAGGCTGCTGACCGCGTATGGCAGGGTGTTTCGATTATCACGATGAACACCCACGTCGTAGTTGCTTCCATCCTGGTGGTTGCAGGTGGCCTTTGGTTAAACCGCGTGACTGGCCACCGCGTCGTCTACGTCACCGGATCTGCTAATCCGGACATCACTGGTTTTATCCCCAAGCTGATTGACTACGCCCAGCACCTTGTCCTTCCCACCATCTCCCTGGTCGTCATCAGCTACGCCGGCTACCACATGATGCAGCGCACTCTCCTGCTGGACAACCTCAATGCCGACTACGTTCGCACTGCCCGCGCGAAAGGGCTAACCCGTGCCCAAGCCATCCGCAAGCACGCGCTAAGAACCTCCATCATCCCGGTGGCAACGTCAGTTGCTTTCTCCGTGCCCGGAATCTTCACTGGCGCGATCATGACCGAGCAGATCTTCGCTTGGAAAGGCATGGGCCAGTACTTCATCGAAACCATCAGCCGCAACGACGTCAACGGCACCACCGCGGTCGCCGCCTTCGGCGCAGTGATGATTGCATTCTCAGCAATTCTGGCCGACCTCGTCGTTGTTGCACTCGACCCACGAGTGAGGGTGAGCTAAATGTCTCCAGAGAAAAAGTCCACGACTCCTCGCGCTTCGGCACGTCACTCGGAACGCCACCGGCGAAACGACCTCGCTATCGACTCCGCGGCGGATAACCTCGGTGTTCGCCCACACGCCGCCACCGCCGACTTCAGCATGGCCTCGGAGCCAAGCGCCCAATCTGCACTGGCTTCCGGTGTTGATGTCGATGATGCCCAACGCCGCCAATTCACAGGCAACGACGGAGACGAAAAGGAAGAGGTCTTCCGCGGCACGTCGAAGCTGAAGCTGTACACGCGGCGCTTCTTCCGCAACAAGTTCGCTTTAATCGGCGCACTCATCTTCCTGCTTCTAACCTTGTTGGCTCTCTTCGGCGGCTTTGTTGCGAAGTGGCCTTACGACGAGCCTGACTTCTTAAACCTCGCCACAGGACCTTCGCCGGAGCACTGGTTTGGCACCACCGATTCCGGTAACGACCTTTTCGCCCAAACCGTTCATGGCTTGGGGCGCTCGCTCATCATCGCGTTGGTCGTCTCCATTGCCACGACCGTCCTTTCGGCGCTCATCGGCGCTGCCGCAGCCATGTACGGCGGACGCATCGAAAAGGCGATTCTGGCTATTATCCACTTCTTGCTCGCCATCCCGACCTTCCTGCTCATCGCCCTCGTGGTGGCGGATTCCGGCGGCGATTGGAAGCTGCTCATCGTGGTCCTCATCGCCTTTGGCTGGATGTACCCCGCCCGTGTTATTTGGGCGATGGCGCTGTCCGTGCGCGAAAACGACTACGTGCGAGCGGCCGACTACATGGGCGTATCGCGCTTTCGCACCATCGTTCGCCACATCGTGCCCAACATCGGATCGCTGCTCATCATCCAGTTCGCACTGGGCGTCGTGAGCACCGTCATGTCAGAAACAGCACTGTCCTTCTTGGGTTTGGGCGTGAAGCTTCCCGACGTCTCTTTGGGCACGCTGCTTTCCGTCGGCGCCAACGCCGTCGAATCCTCGCCTTGGCAGTTCTACTTCCCAGCGGGCGTGCTGACCCTACTCACTGTGTCCATGGCATTCATCGCGGATGGCCTGCGCGATGCCATTGACCCCAACTCGAACTCCGGAGGCCGAGCATGACAACGCCTACTACCCCATTGCTGCAAGTCCGCGACCTCGCCGTCACCTTTCCTTCTGAAGCTGGTTCGGTCCATGCTGTCCGTGGCGTCAACTTCGATCTTCTGCCAGGGCGCACCCTCGCGATTGTGGGTGAATCCGGCTCCGGAAAGTCCGTGACGTCGATGGCCATTATGGGGCTTTTGCCTGGCTACGCCAAGGTTGAGGGCTCTGTTAAATTCCAGGACACTGAGCTGATCGGAATGTCCGACAGAAAGATGTCCGAAATCCGTGGCCAAGACATCGCCATGATTTTCCAGGATCCGCTCTCTTCGCTGACTCCCGTCTTTTCCATCGGTGACCAGCTCAAGGAAGCCATCCAGATTCACCGCTCACTGTCGGATAAGGAAGCCGAGCAAGAGGCCATCCGCCTTCTGGATTTGGTGGGTATCCCCGAGCCTGAAAAGCGCATCAAGTCCTTCCCGCATGAATTCTCCGGCGGTATGCGCCAGCGCGTGGTCATCGCTATCGCGATGGCCAACAACCCCAAGGTCATCATCGCCGACGAGCCAACCACCGCTCTCGACGTCACCATCCAGGCGCAGATTCTTGAGGTCCTCAAGGTCGCTCAGCGCGAAACCGGCGCTGCGGTCATCATGATTACCCACGACATGGGAGTCGTCGCGGGCACGGCAGATGACGTCCTCGTCATGTATGCCGGGCGCGCCGTCGAATATGGCGACGTAGACACCATCTTTAGCAACCCCAAGATGCCCTACACGGTGGGACTGCTCGGCTCTACCCCACGCGTGGATAAGTCAAGCGACCAGCCCCTCGTACCGATTAACGGCACCCCGCCGCGCCTCATCGAGATTGTGCCGGAATGCTCGTTTGCTGCCCGCTGTCCCGTGGCGCAGGAAGGCTGCTGGAAGCAGGAGCCTGAATTGCGTGCACTTGACGACGCCCCGCGGCACGCCGCCGCTTGCCTGCGCTCCGATGAGATCAATCAGGGCAGCATCGGTGGCGAGCGAATGTACCCGCTGCCACAGATTTCCCCCGATGCCCTAGGCGATACCCCGTATGACGAGCGCCCCGTGACCCTGGAGGTAGAAAACCTCGTCAAGGAATTCCCACTCATCAAGGGCGCCATCCTCAAGCGTCGCGTGGGCACCGTGCATGCGGTCAACAACATCAGCTTCACGGTGCACCAAGGCGAGTGCTTCGCCATCGTGGGCGAATCCGGTTCCGGCAAGACCACCACCTTGCTCGAAATCATGGATCTTAACCCACCTAAGGGTTCCACCATCGTTGTTAATGGCACCGACACCTCCGGTCTTAGCAGCTCAGCTCGCCGCAGCCTGCGCAAGGACATCCAGATCGTCTTCCAGGACCCAATGAGCTCGCTGAACCCGCGCATGACAATCCGCGAGATCATCGCGGAACCGCTGGAATCGCTGGGCTATGACGGCGACGTCGGCAAGCGCGTGAGCGAGCTCATGAAGCTCGTCGGCTTGGAATCCCACCAGGTAGACCGCTTCCCAGGGCATTTTTCTGGTGGCCAGCGTCAGCGCATCGGCCTGGCCCGCGCACTGGCTACAAACCCGTCAATCATCGTCCTCGACGAGCCAGTATCTGCTCTGGACGTATCCATCCAGGCCGGCATCATCAATCTGCTGCATGACCTGAAAAACCGCCTGGGTATCTCCTTGGTCTTCGTGGCTCACGACCTATCCGTGGTGCGCAATCTTTCCGACAAAGTCGCCGTCATGTACAAGGGCGACTTCGTGGAATACGGCGCCACCGACGAGGTCTTCGATAACCCGCAGCACGCGTACACCAAGGCGCTGCTGTCCGCTATCCCTATCCCGGATCCTGCCGTGGAACGCAACCGCAAGCGGGTGATCTACGAGGAACATGCCTCTTAGAACCCCCGCGCTCGACCTAAAACTCAATATTTCATCTCTTTGTAATTCCTCCCCCCTCCCACAAGGAAGATTCGAACCATGAACCTAAAACTCCGTAATGCTACGTTGGCGGTCATCGCTGCCTCCGCTCTCGTCATCTCCGGCTGCTCTAGCAGCGATTCAGAATCCTCGGGCGAAGCCATCGACGTCAAGCTCGACGGTTCCTACAATCCAAAGGACCGCTCCGAGCTGAAGGAAGGCGGCGAACTTCGCCTGGCACTGGATGAGATTTCCCAGCAGGAAAACCCATTCCACGCTGACGGCACCCGGTATACCAGCGACGTGTGGAAGTACTACAACCCGCAAATCGGGCTTTTCGACGGCTCCGGTGAGTTCCACCCCAACAACGACTACATCACCGACATCAAAGAAGAGGAGAAGAACGGCAAGACCGTCATCACCTACACCATCCACGACAAGGCCCAGTACAACGATGGCACGCCGATTGACTGGAAGTCCTTCGAGCACACCTGGAAGTACAACAACGGCGAGGATAAGTCCCTCAATGTCTCCAGCATCGAAGGTTACAATCTCATCGAGTCTGTGACCAAGGGCGAGACCGACAAGCAAGCTGTGGTCACCTACAAGCATGCATACCCATGGTGGCAGGGCCTGTTCAACTTCTTGCTTCCTCCGCAGGTCGACTCCGCCGAGAAGTTCAACAAGGCATACCTGGGCAAGCTGCGCCCAGAGTGGGGTGCTGGCCCGTACAAGGTCGACAATGTCGACTTCGTCGGTGGCACGGTTTCCTTCGTGCCAAACGAAAAGTGGTGGGGCGACAAGCCATTCCTCGACAAGGTCACCTACCGCCAGATGGAAGACCAAGCTTCCATCAATGCCTTCAAGGCAGGCGAAATCGATGCCACCGGCGTGGGCAATAAGGATCGCCTAGCTGCGGTTAAGGGCATGAATGACATTGAGATCCGCACCGCAATGATGCCTTCTAACTCCCTGATTGTTTTGAACTCTGGCAACGAGATCCTGAAGGACATCAAGGTCCGCGAAGCAGTGCTGACCGGCATCGACCGCTCCCAGCTAGCCGCTATTCGCTTCAACGGTCTCGACGGTTACAAGGAAGAGCTGCCGGGCTCCCTCAACCTCTATCAGACCCAGAAGGGCTACGAGGACAACTTTGGTGCCGTCGTGAAATTCGATGCCGAAAAGGCCAAGTCGCTGCTGGACGAAGCCGGCTGGAAGGAAGGAGCCGACGGAATCCGCGAGAAGAACGGCAAGAAGCTCTCGCTGCGCTATACCATGCTGGGTGACAGCTCCATTATCAAAGCAATGGCCACCGCAACGCAGAAGATGCTCAAGGACATCGGAATCGATCTGAAGGTCGAAGAGCGTCCTTCCTCCGATTTCTCGGAGATCGCCACCAAGAAGGATTTCGATATCTTCCCGATGGGGTTCACCGCCGGCGATCCATTCGGCGTCGCGTACTTTGGTCAGGTCTACCGCTCCGACTCCGAGCTGAACAAGTCCGGCACCGGTACCCCGGAGATGGATAAGAAGATCGAGGAGCTGGCCAAGATCGCAGATCCTGACGAGCAGATCAAGAAGGGCAACGAGCTGGAGCGCGAGGCCCTGTCCACCTATGGCATCATGCCTATCTACAACGGCCCGGCCATGGTCGCTACCAGCCCGAAACTAGCTAACTTCGGTGCTGCTTCCTTCGCTGTACTCGAGGTCGAAAACATCGGCTACACCGAGTAAAACCTCAGCCGCAAACAATAAGCTGGCTCCACTCGTTGACAATGAGTCATTTGGTGGAGCCAGCTTTTTTGTCTTAGTAATCGCCCTAGTTATCGCCCTTGAGCTGGTTACGCAGCTCGTCGAAATACTGGCGTGCCGTCTGCGGTGTATTGCTCTGTGGTGCACCGCCGGAGTACGGCGGCTGCTCAATAGCTTGAGCGCTCTGTTGGGCTTGCTGCTGCACCTCGCGCGCCGCCTGCTGCGCGCGCTGCGTCTTCTGCGCACGCAGCTGCTCCAAGCGCTCGCGCTGCTCGCGGTCGAGTCCACCAGAGGCTTCGTTGTTAATAGCCTGAGTCGACAGCAGTACGTCGCGCATGCCGCCGAAGAGATCCTGCATGCCACCTGGGTTGGACGGCATGTAAAGGACGTTGGTGTGGGAGCGATCAGCAACATCAACCATGGCGTCCAGGTACTGGGAAACCAACATCAGGGTCTCTGGGTTTTCCTGAACGCCTGCAGCACGCAGCATCTCGTACTGCTGCGCGATACCCTCAACAATTTCCTTACGCTGCTCAGCCACGCCGCGACCCTGCAGCTTCTTAGCCTCAGCGGCACCTTCGGCTTCCTTAACCACGCGAATCTTCTCCGCCTCAGCCTGTGCGATAGCCGCCTCACGCTCACGCTGCGCAGCGTTAATGGAGTTCATCGACTCGCGCACGCGGGTATCCGGACGAATATCGGTAACCAGGGTGTTCACGAAGTGCCAGCCATATGCAGCCATGTTGTCGCGCAGCGACATCGCAACGTTCTGCGCGATGGTGTCCTTCGAAGAGAAGGAATCATCCAGGTCCATGTTCGCCACGGAGGAGCGAACGTTGTCCTGGACATAAGCCACGATCTGCTGTTCGTGGTTGGAGAGCATGTAGTAGGCCTCGCGCTCACGGCCTTGCACAACCTCGTATTGGACGGCGACCGGAATCTGTACGAAGACGTTGTCCTTGGTCTTGGTCTCCACCATGACATCGAGCTGGCGCACCTGCAAGCTGATCTTGTCGCGCACGCGATCAACCCACGGCAGCTTGAAGTGCAGGCCAGCGTGCGCCACGGTCACGAACTTACCCAGGCGTTCCACAATGGCAGCCTCACGGGTGCGCACGATGTAGTAACCATCGAAAATGGTCAAAACAATCGCCAGCAGCACAACACCAACAAAAAACATTCCGAACATTGGTTCTTCCTCTCGTCCATTTTTCGTTCAATTCTTGATTCCTCCTCACCTTTCCACACCTTAAATAAGTGCGCGAGCGGGAAAGAAAAATCTTAATGAAACTGCTATCGAACAAGACAAGGGGCTAGGCAGCGGGGACCGACCCCGGGGGCCGGCCGGCGCAAACGGGCGTTCTAGTGGTCATCAACCAAGCGGAAGAGCTCGCCCAGAATGCCCTCGCCGTCGTGGCCGATTCCGTTGTGTTGGAACTTGTTGGTCACCATTGGGCGCAGGTCACGGTAGGCACTAGCGGTCTGCATCGACTCTTCGAAGGGCACGAAGATGTCATCCAGATAGACAGCTGCGGCGGCCTGCACTTCGGCGTTGCCCAATGCCGCGGCGTCGTAAGGCGCGGCGTCCCACTCAAGCTGCGCCAACGCTTCTGCCGAATCCTTGAAGGCAAGCAGCGCCGGATCCTCATCGAACTGCCACGGGAAGATGTGCTCGCCTGTCAGCCACGTGCCTGACTCAGCAAACTCCGGGAACTCCTCGCGCACGCGGTGCGCCGCCCAGCCCGTGACGTGCTGGCCGCCCACACTGCCATAGATGGATTCGTGGATGGCCGCATACAATGGCCCACCCTGGAAGCTCACGCGAGCACCGACCTCGTGGAGGAAATCGGAGCGCAAGCGCTTCTCCCCACCCACGGTGCGGAAAGGCTCCTCAAGCAGGTAGCCCAGGGAATCGAATCCGGAGCCACGGCCCAGCTCGATGCCGATGGTGCGGAAGCGAAGCGAGCTCAAGCGCTCCCCAGTAGGCAAAACCTCCTGCGAGTTGTCCAGGTGATCGATGATTTCCGCGATGCGCTGCTGCGCGAAAGGTACGTAGTCGAAGAAGCGCTGTTGGCGCATCTTGAGCTTGGTGAACGTGGAACGATAAAGATCGTCTGCGCCCTTGTCCAAGGTCGGGAGGCCGCCGGTCAGGAAGGCCTTGTCCACAGACTCGGGGAACAAGGAGACGTAGCTCGTGATGCAAAATCCGCCAAAGGACTGGCCGAACAAAGACCACTTGTCGATGCCAAGGTACTCACGCAGCCGCTCCGCATCGCGCACGATGTTGTCCTGGCGCAGCAGTTTAAGGCGCTCGACGCTTAAGTCGGCGGCGTCGGAAAGCTCATCAATGCGATGGCTGCGGCCGGTGCCACGCTGGTCCATGAGGATCCAGCGGTAGCGCTCCAGGCCCTTGCCGATGACACCTGACGCCCCCAGTGGACGCGGGGCTGGGAAGCCTGGCCCGCCCTGGTTATAGAGAATGGCGGGCTTATCCGGGTCACCGATTTCACGAGCATAGAGCTCAAACGTGCCCTGTTGCGGGTCGTTGTAGTCCCACGGGACGGAAAGTGTGTGCTCTTTTACTGGGTATCCAAATCGACGAGTCATAGATAAAAGTTTAGCGCCGCACCATAGTGGCGCAGCGCTAAAAGCTTTTCTTATTCAGGGAAGACTCGTTTAGTAAACGGTGAATCCCTTCGCGCGGAAGACGTCACGAATTGCTTCGATGTCCTCCGGCTTTGGCGGCTTCGTGTCTTCCAGCGTGTACGGATAGCCCAGTTCATGCCACTTATCAGCACCCATGTTGTGGAACGGAAGCACCTCGATACGCTCGACGTTGTTGCTCCAACGCCCCACGATCTCAGCGACGTTTCGCACGTTTTCAGGGGAATCCGTAAGTCCTGGAACCACAACAAAGCGGATCCACACCGGCTTACCCATCGCCGACAGCCGGTCACCGAAGTCGATAGTCGGCTGCAGCTCGCGGCGGGTGACCAACTTGTAGGTTTCCTCGTCACCAGATTTGACGTCGAGGAGGACGAGGTCGATGTTTTCCAGGTCTTCGTCCCGCAGACGGGAGCCCAAGAAACCGGAGGTATCGATGGTGGTGTGAATACCAGCATCGTGGATTTCCTTGAGCACACGTCGCGTGAACGCAATCTGGAACAGCGGCTCGCCACCTGAGATGGTCAGTCCGCCACCGGAGGCTTTGAAGATGGGCTTGTAGCGCTTGATGCGCTTGACGACGTCCTCGATGCGCTCGAGGGTGCCCACCTTCATCTCCATCGTGTCAGGGTTGTGGCAGTACTGACAGCGCAGCGGGCATCCGGACATGAACATCGTCATGCGAGTACCGGGACCATCGACGGAGGTTACTAGCTCCCAGGAATGTACGAGGGCGATGTCGCCAGTGCGACGTGCCTCCATGAGCTCTGGGCGCTTGATCTCGTCGAGGGAGTTATCGGTACCTAGGCCGGCGGCCGCTCCGCGCACCTTCTCGCCCGCTTGGGGGTCGAGGTGCACCACTCCAGTAATGCCATCAGCCATTGTTTATGAACCCTGGTGGAAGGTACGGGAGATGACGTCGAGCTGCTGCTCCTTGGTGAGCTTGACGAAGTTCACTGCGTAGCCGGAAACACGAACGGTCAGGTTCGGGTACTTCTCTGGGTGCTCGACAGCGTCCTCGAGGGTTGCCTTATCCAGAACGTTGATGTTTGCGTGGTAGAGACCTGAGTTCATCTGGTGCTCGTCACGGTTTGCCTTCATGGCTGCAAGACGCTCGTCGAAGGTTGGGGTTGCCATGGTTTTCTCCTTGAAATTGGTTGAGGTTGGTTTGGGAAACTTGATTGACTGCGGGTGGCTTACTCGGACTCCATGATGAAGCCTGCATCCAGAACGCCCACCAGGTTGTCGATGCGCTCCTCCGGAGTGCGGCCGAGACCAGACGGGGTGATGGTGTTGGTCAGCGAGATGCCGTCCAGCGCATCCTTGTAGTCCAGCTTGCCCACGGACAGCATGGAAGCGACCATGCCGTGGCTGTCGGCGCCGTTTTCTGGGTTAGCACCTGGTGCGAACGGGGTACCAGCCTTGTGGCCGGATGGGAAGGCACCGGTTGCCTTGCCGTAGACCACGTTGGAGGTAATGGTCAGAACGGACTGGGTTGGGATTGCGTTGCGGTACATCGGGATGGCCTTAATCTTTGCCATCACGGTGTGGACGATGGTGGCGGCGATGTCATCGGCGCGGTCATCGTCGTTGCCGTAGAACGGGAAGTCGCCCTCGGTCTTGTAGTCCACAATCAGGCCGGTCTCGTCACGCACTGGGTAAACCTTTGCGTACTTGATGGCGGACAGGGAGTCAGCAACGATGGACAGACCTGCGATGCCGCAGCCCATGGAGCGGACGATGTTGGAGTCGTGCAGAGCCATCTCGATTGCCTCGTAAGCGTACTTATCGTGGCAGAAGTGGATGATGTTCAGTGCCTCGACGTAGGTACCAACGACCCAGTCCAGCATCTCTTCGTACTTCTTCCAGACTTCGTCGAAGTCCAGTGGGCCGTCGCCCTGGATTGCGTCGTAGCCTTCGACGACCTGCTTGCCGGTGACCTCGTCACGACCGCCGTTGATGGCGTAAAGCAGGGCCTTTGCAGCGTTAACGCGAGCGCCGAAGAACTGCATCTGCTTGCCAACTTCCATCGGGGAAACACAGCAAGCAATCGCTGCGTCATCGCCCCACTGCTCACGAATCTGCTTGTCAGACTCGTACTGGATGGAAGAAGTGGTGATCGAGATGTGCGCACAGAACTTCTTGTAGCCCTCTGGCAGTGCTGGGTCCCAGAAGATAGTGATGTTCGGCTCTGGTGATGGGCCAAGGTTGACCAGGGTCTGCAGCAGACGGAAGGAAGTCTTGGTGACCATGTGGCGGCCGTCGTTGCCGAAGCCAGCGTCGGACCAGGTTGCCCAGTATGGGTCACCGGAGAAGATCTGGTCGTAGTCCTCGGTGCGCAGGAAGCGGACGATGCGCAGCTTCAGGACGAGCTGGTCGATGATTTCCTGTGCATCCTCTTCAGTGATGAGGCCGGCTGCGAGGTCGCGCTCGAAGTAGCAGTCGAAGAATGCGGACAGGCGGCCGATGGACATTGCGGCGCCGTCCTGGGATTTGATGGAAGCCAGGTAGCCGAAGTAGGTCCACTGGACTGCCTCATGAGCAGTCTTTGCAGGGCCGGAAATGTCAAAGCCGTAGGACTCTGCCATGATCTTGAGTTTCTTCAGGGCCTTGATCTGCTCTGCGTGCTCTTCACGGTAGCGTGCCCAGTGCTCGCTGAAGCCCAGGTCGCCGACCTCGTGCTTCTTAGCTTCCTTTTCGGCGATGAGGTAGTCAACGCCGTAGAGGGCGACACGACGGTAGTCACCGATGATGCGGCCGCGGCCGTATGCGTCAGGCAGACCGGTGATGATGTGTGATGATCGGGCAGCGCGGATGCGCGGAGTGTAGATGTCGAAGACGGCATCATTGTGGGTCTTGCGGTAGCGAGTGAAGATCTTCTTGATCTCAGCCTCTGGCTCCTTGCCCGCTTCGCGGATGGCCTGCTCGACCATGCGCCAACCACCGTTCGGCATCATGGCACGCTTCAACGGGGTGTCGGTCTGCAGCCCGACGATGACGTCATCGTCCTCTGATATGTAGCCGGCTGGGAAAGCGTCGATGTCGGTTGGGGTGTGAGTGTCGACATCGAAAATGCGCTTTTGGCGCTCTACTGACAGGTAGTCCTTTTCGAGGGTGTCCCACGTGCGCTGAGTCTTTTCGGTTGGGCCCGCGAGGAAGGAAGCGTCTCCATCGTACGGAGTGTAGTTGCGCTGGATGAAGTCCCTGACGTTGATGCCTTCAGCCCATGGGCCAGGCTCGAATCCCTTCCAGGCTTCAAACTGCAGCGGTTGCGTTGCGGTGGTCACTGTTGTGACTCCCTTCTTGTTTGACACGTTTCATTCAAGTGAGTCGGGGCGCCTTGCCGCTGTTACCTGTCACTGTGTTCCACGCGTTTCCTGCCGGAAACTTTGGTCTCACCTTCTAAGCGACGAGCGCCTCTTGTCTCCAAGTTTAGAAGCCGTGACTGCACCCCTCCTACTTGAGAAAATGTGCAACAGGGCACATCCGTAACAAATCAGCCCCCTTGCAGGTCACCCATTTTAAAAAAGACGAATATACCGTTTATATCGGGGGTATTTTGCCCCCGAACGTGAGTTTCCACACGTTAAATTGATAGATTTTTTATCATCAAAACGAGCAAAGGGTCGCCGTAGCGACCCCATCATTTTCCACTCCTACTTGAAGCTAAACTCCAGCTCAGCATTATTATCTACTGACCTAATGATTCCCGTGTAGAAGTCTTTTGCCTGGTCCTGCAAGACACCCCGGTTGTCCGAAATGTTCTGTTTTTTCTCACCTTCGTCAAGAATTTTCGAAACCGTATCGGCAGCACCGAGCTCGGGGGTAATCCAGCTAAGAGCACCATTATCGTTGACGGCGGTCTTAAAATGCTCATCGGAGTGGCCAATGAAAATGAACCTCGGGATGGTCACTTTGTAGGCGTGCTCGCCGGTTTGCTCGACTTTTACGTCCTTGCCTTCGATTCCAAGTTTGGCCTTGTAAGAGTATTGCACGAACTGGGTACGGTCAGTCCACGGAATACCGACGCCGAGTACCTCTTTATTCGATGGTTTTTCGGCCAAGCCCTCGATACCCAGGCTAAGCAGCACAACCTGTTCTTCCCGTTCCACAGACTTGATAACCTGTGTGTTCAACGCATCCCCCTGGGTGCCAATGATGCCCTTGTTCTGCAAAATTGCAACTCCGCCAAGCGCTACTACGGCGACCAAAAGAATGGCAATCAGGGCTGTCTTGAACTTTTTCATCGGTTTACTTCCTCACTGTCAGTGAATTGGCGGCCGTCTTTCCCGTGGCGGGCAATCGCAGCACGTACTTGGGATACGCGCCGAAATGCGCACGGGGAGGTCAGCAAAGTTTGTTATCCATTGAGGTCAACGACGCCCCATCTCTTCCGATTTCCCATCGGACATAGTTGTGGTCTATTCGTTACTAAACGGACATAAAAAAGCGCTAGATTCTGCCCTAATCCGGGCACAAACCGGGCACAAACAAAGACCCCCGCAACAGTGCGGAGGCGTGCTGTGCGCCCGGAGAGACTTGAACTCTCACGTCATAAGACACTAGAACCTAAATCTAGCGCGTCTGCCAATTCCGCCACGGGCGCATTCATTACATTGGAACCACCACTCCACTCAAGTGCGGGGAGGAGTACCGCAATGCAACTGCGACAGTAGTTTACACACTGATTTCAGTATCACTAAACCCAGGCACGCGCGGGGACGCACCCGTTCCTTCTCACAACCGTGCGCTGCCCCACAATCGTGCAGGCTAAAGCATAAATCCACTTTTCCCAAAACAATGGGTAGGCTATTACGGGTGAGCAATGACAGCATGCCGAAAAAGCAGAAGTTGAAGGTGCGATGGTGGCATATCGTCCTCATCGCTTTTTTCGTAGTGCTCTTTTTGTTCCTCGCCTACTGGCAGTGGACCCGCTTTCGCTCCGGGTCGGGCACATTCCAGAACTTGGGCTATGCCCTCCAATGGCCGCTCTTCGCAGTCTTTGTGGTCTACGCCTACAAGACAGCACTGAGCTACGAGAACGAGCGTATTGAGGCTGAAAATGAAGCCTCCGCCATGGGCATTACCGACTATAAACATGAAGCGGCAGCCGAGAAAGAAAAACGCGGTGAGGTCACGAAGATAGATGAGGACTTCCTTCCGCAGCGTCCGCAGATGGACGTGGAGACTTTCAATGCCATGAACCAACAGCGCCGCAAGCGCGGCGCCGCCTACGATGATCAGTTTTAGAAAGAGAATCCATGACTAACCAAGTTCACCCAGACCGCCAGGCCCGCATCCGCGGCCCGCTGAAGTTCTTCTCCATCGCGGCAACGGTCACCGGTATTTTCCTGCTCATCCTCGTAGCCCGCATGATCCTGCAGTACATCGTCGGCGTCGAGATTCCGCACTGGGCCACCTACATCGCGCAGGCCCACGGCCTCGCGTACATGGTCTACTTGGTCTCCATCTTGATCCTCGGACCACGTGCACTGTGGCCGGCGGGCAAGCTCATCACTACCGCCCTCGCTGGTGTTGTTCCTTTCCTCTCCTTCTGGATGGAGCACAAGCGCCGCCTCGAAGTCACAGAACAGTTCCAGCTCAACCGCTAATACCAGCGCGGCTATGAGCACCGTTTCCGTGCTCAAGCATGACTGAGCGTTAAAGCACACAAAACTTAAAATAAGCAGGGAGGCTCCGGCTAGCGCCGGTGTCTCCCTGCTTTTTGTTTTGCGAAATTAGTGCTTGCAGCCTGCTTACTAGTTGATGGCTGCGAGCTGAGCGATGATGTCGGTGAGCTGCGCCAGCGCACGGCCGCGGTGAGAAACCGCGTTCTTTTCCTCGGGGCTCATCTCGGCGGAGGAACGCTGCTCGCCTTCCGGCTGGAAGAGCGGGTCATAGCCAAAGCCGTTCTCGCCCTGCGGCGCGCGCAGGAGGGTCCCTGGCCAGCGCCCCTCGGCAACGTACTCCTTGCCGGCTGGCGTCACGAGCGCGCAAACCGAAACGAATGCAGCTGCCCTACGCTCGTCAGGAACGTCGGACATCTGCGCGAGCAACAGGTCATTGTTCGCCTGGTCGTTGCCGTGCTGGCCGGACCAGCGTGCCGAGAGCACGCCCGGCATACCGTTGAGTTCTTCGACGGCGATACCCGAGTCATCCGCAATCGTGGCGATACCAGTATTGGCAACGCCAGCACGGGCCTTAATCAGTGCATTATCAGCAAACGTGCGCCCGTCCTCCACCGGTTCGTCATACGCTGGCACAGCGGAAAGCGACAGCAGTTCGACGCCTTCGATTCCCGCGTCTGCGAGGATGCGTTCGAGCTCTCCTAGCTTCTTCTTGTTATTCGAGGCGACAAGGAGCTTTACCATCCCAGCGCTGCCTTCTGTGCCTCGATCAGCTCCTCGCAGCCCTTCTGCGCCACATCGAGCATGGAGTTCAGCTCGTCGCGGCCGAACAGGCCGTGCTCGCCGGTGCCCTGAATCTCTACGAAGTCACCGCCTTCCTGCATGACCACGTTGAGGTCAACTTCCGCGCGGGAGTCCTCCTCATATGGCAAGTCCAGGCAAATCTGACCGTCGATGATGCCCACGGAAACCGCAGCAATCGGGTCCAAGAGAGGCTCACCAGGGACGACGCCCTCGGACTTCAAGTACTCAATCGCATCCGCCAAGGCCACATAAGCACCGGTGATGGACGCGGTGCGGGTACCACCATCAGCCTGGAGCACATCGCAGTCGAGCTGAATGGTGTTTTCACCCAGCTCAGAAAGGTCCACGGCGGCACGCAGGGATCGACCCACCAAGCGGGAAATCTCGTGGGTGCGCCCCTTGACCTTGCCCTTCATGGACTCACGCGGCATGCGGTCGTGGGTGGCAGCCGGCAGCATGGAGTACTCAGCGGTCAGCCAGCCTTCACCGGAATCCTTCTTAAAGCGCGGCACACCGAACTCCACGGAGGCAGTGCACATCACGCGGGTGTTGCCGAACTCAACGAGCACGGAGCCCGCCGGGTTGGTGGTGAAATTACGGGTAATGCGAACGCTACGCATCTGGTCGAGCGCGCGACCATCGGCACGAGAAAAATCAGTCATGCCCACCACCCTACCGGCTTAGCTAGAGCTCAAACTCCATGCCCGGCGCGCCCAGGATGATCTCCCCCTTGAATTCCGCTTGCGCAGCACGCAACGTTGCCGCGGTATCGCCCCAAGGCTGCAGGTGAACGAGCACCAGCTTTGCGACGCCGGCCTCACGTGCCACGCGTCCCGCTTCCGCACCCGACATGTGCATGTTCGGGGCCTTGCCCTCAGAGGTCTCGCCCCAGGCGGCTTCGCAAAGAAACACATCGGCGCCCCGTGCGGCGTCGACAAGCGCAGGCGTAAACGCCGTATCCCCAGAGTAAGCAATGGTCTTGCCCGTCTTGGCATGTTCCATGCGCAACGCATACGCCTCAACTGGGTGGATGACCCTAAAGGGCGTCATGTAGACGTCATCGAGCAGCTGACGCTCGCGGTCGATCCACGGGGAAAAAGCGAAGGTATCCGACATGTCGTCGACGCCATCGACCTCATCAGCGGACAAGCGCCCCAGATGGCGAGGCGCATGCTCCGGCCCAATGCAGAAGTTGCGTGAAGCCGCAGGCGCGGTGGGATGGAAGCGGCGCCAGACCATCAGGGACGGAAAGTCCAGGCAGTGATCAGCATGGAGATGGCTAAAGGTGATGTGCGCATCGCAAGGATCCTGCACTTCTTGGAGGCGAGCAAGCGTGCCCGGGCCCATGTCCATCACGATGGATGGCGCGTCCGGGAAGGACACAACGTATCCGGAGGCAGCGTTTCCCGGAACGGGAACTGAGCCGGAACAGCCAAGAATCGTCAGCTTCATGGGTTCAATAGTTCCACGAAACCTTCTCGATTGCTGGATTTGGGGTGAAAAAGACCTAAAGCAGTCTAAGCAGCCACAGGTCACATTTCTAGGACAGGCGCCTGCCTGCAACACCGGGCTCACGCACGTGAGCCGTGCATTTTAGATCTGCGGGCCTAGAAAACGCGTGGCCAGGCGGGAGAAAGTCTCTGGGTCTCCGGTGGACTCAAACTTGCACACCGCTTCTTGTCCCTCCGGCGCCAGCATGTCGGTCTCCGTCAAAGTTCGCATGACGTCCTTGGCCGTTTCCTCCGCAGAGGAGACCAAAGTGACGTTGTCCCCCATCGCCAACTGAATAACGCCGGTCAGCAACGGGTAGTGGGTACATCCCAGCACCAATGTATCCACGCCTGCGGACTGCAGGGGCGCAAGGTAGCCCTCGGCGACACCTAGGATCTGACGCCCGGCGGTAATGCCGCGCTCAACGAAACCGACGAAGTCAGGGCAGGCGACGGCGTGGGCCTCCACGTGCGGGTTAACGGCAAAGAGGTCCTGATAAGCCCCGGAGTTCACGGTGCCTTCGGTACCGATGACGCCGATCTTTCCGTTACGGGTCGTGGCAATCGCGCGGCGCACTGCCGGGCGGATGACCTCCACCACCGGGATGTCATAGCGCTCGCGAGCATCGTGTAAGAAGGCCGCAGTAGCTGTGTTGCAGGCGATGACGATCATCTTGCAGCCGCGCTCCACCAGCTCGTCAGCGATCTTCGTGGAGAGCTCGCGCACCTCCGCGATGGGACGCGGGCCATACGGGGAATGCTCGGTGTCGCCGATGTAGATCACCGACTCGTTGGGCAGCTGCTCAATAATCGTGCGCGCCACGGTAAGTCCGCCCACGCCCGAGTCGAAAATTCCAATAGGCGAGGTTGCGTCCGGCATTAGCGCTTCGCCACCTTTACCGGGTCATCCGATGTGATAGTCATGCCGGCAATCACGCCACCAATTGCACCGAAAAGGTGGCCCTGCCAGGACACGCCTTCATAGACCGGCAGCACGCCCCACACCAGGCCGGAGTAGGCAAAGCCGAGAACCACGCCCAGTGCCGTTTGCGAGAAGGAACGGTTAAACAGGCCGCGGATAATAAGGTAGGCCAGCCAGCCATAGACCAGCGAGGATGCGCCGATGTGGGAGGTACCCGGCCCACCCAGCAACCATGTGCCGATGCCGGCGACCAGTACGGTGATAATGGTGACTTCCCACCAGGCCTTGCGTCCGGACAAGCCGATGAGGAAGCAGAAGATTGCGCCCGGCACGGAGTTACCGATGAGGTGCTCGAAGTTCGCGTGCAAGAGCGGGGCGGTAAAGATGCCCCAGATGCCGTTGAAGTCGAGGGGGCGAATGCCGTAGTTCGACAGCGCCCCGCCGAAGATGAGGAAGTTGATTATCTGAACGAGCCATTCCACTACGAGGAAGCCCACGGCGAGGCTGATGCCGGTGCGGATGCGGCCACCGCGCGTGTAGTTCTTCGGGTCGCCGCGATTTGTGCGCACGGGCGAAGAAGCGCCGTGGGGCTGGTTTGCCCCGAAGGCTGAATTAGGGAAGGAATATCCAGAGGTGCCACCTGAAGTCATAATGGCAACAACTCTAGTCCAGCAACGAAGAATAGGTCTCTAATCCCAGGCCAGGCTTAGCTTTCACGATTGCCGCAACGATTGCTTGTTCCACGGCTTCGGCCGCAGCCTGGCACAGCGCCGCCATGGTTGGGGTGTCGACGCCCCGCGTTGCGGTATCTGACGCCGTCGACAGTGCAAAGAGCGTATCCCCGTCCAGCGGCGAGTGCGCCGGGTGAATCGCGCGTGCGATTCCATCGTGCCCTGTCAGCGCCAAGCGCTTGGCTTGGGCCTTGGTCAGTGGGGCGTCGCAAAGCACAGCTCCGATGGTGGTGTTGAGCTTGGACTCCGCCGGGTGACGCAGCGCCGCGAAACGCTCCAGGTTCACCGCCTGCTCATCTGGGGCGCCGAACAGACGGCCTGTGCGCGGGTCCACGACACTACCGACCGGATTGGCCACCACCACGGCACCCACAGCGAAGGTCCCCTGCAGGGTTTCCACTGGCAACTCGGCCAAGCCAAAGCCGCCGCGCATCTTTCCGGCGGTTGCGCCCACTCCCGCGCCCACGGTTCCGGTTGACGCATCATGCTTGGCGACGGCGCGCTTTACCGCCTCCGCGCCATCTTCAGCGGTGGGGCGCTCGTCACCCAGTAGCAAATCAAAGATGACCGCGCCGGGCACGATGGGAACGCGCGGACCTGGCTTGCCCTCGCCAAGGACCGGGAAACCAATTCCCTGGGATTCCAGCTCGCGCATAACGCCGTCAGCAGCAGCCAAGCCAAAGGCCGAGCCGCCCGCCAACGTGATGGCATGGACGCGCTCGACGGTATTGTGTGGTTCCAGCAGATCCGTCTCGCGGGTGCCTGGTCCGCCGCCACGCACATCGATGCTAGCGACCGCGCCTTGCGAGCCACAGTACAGAACCGTCACGCCCGTGTTGTTGTGGCTGACGTGGCCAATCGACACTCCGGTGGGACCAAAGAGGCCGGACGTTGTGGCAGGCGATGGTACGTCAGACACTGTCTATCCCATCAACACTTGGAGAAGGGAATCCTGGCAATAAGCCAGCCATTCCACCAATGTGTCGCGGTCATCCTGCATCGACTCCTCGGGGACGTCACCGGCGGCAACGAAAAGGCGCAGATCATTGAGACCAATCAGGAACGCATGCGCTTCCTCTTCGGAGATCGTGACCTCTACCCCACCGGTTGGGCCGAGTGCGGCGTTGATGACCTGCAGGTTCTGTAGCTTCGCACGGGCGATGTCATTCTCGTGCAAGGAACGCAGCAGCGAATTATCGCCGTCGTATTCTTCGTCCCCAGGTTTTTCAAAGTCTGGGAACAGGCGCGCCAGGGAAGGATCCTCTGGAGCTTCTGTGTGGCCGGTGGGCATGTCCAGCATTTGTGCCAGTTCGTCCTTGGGGGCGGACTGTGCACGGGCGATGATTGCTTCCGAGACGGTGGCCGTGAGATCACCTAAAACCTCGCGCTCCATGGGCTCCAAGACGGTGGTGAACTTGGCCGCACGCATGAGCGACTTCTTCTTTTTCCAAGCCTGCATTAGCTGTAGTTACTCCCTTAGCCCGCCTGCTGCATCGTGGCCCAAAGGCCAGCGATCTGGAGCTTTTTGACGTCGGCTTCTACTTTGTCACGCTCGCCCGTGGACACCGCGGCTTTACCCTCGGTGTGGACTTGCATCATCAGCTCATTGGCGCGTTTTTTGTCATAGCCCAGAACCGTCTGAAAGACGTAGGAAACATAGCTCATCAGGTTGACTGGATCATCCCAAACGATGCACATCCAAGGCAGGTTTTCGCTGGATGCAACATCGACCTCAATGGCCTCATCCAGTTCAGGAGTAGCCATCGGTGACCCGAGGCGGACTCCACCGCCTGGCAGGGCAACTAATTGGGCAAAGTGCGGATTCATGCCCTCTACCCTAACCAATTTTCGCCCCCGACATTGAAAATTCACGATAGACTGACGGGGATTCTCACTGTATTTCATGTTTCCCCGAGCTTCAGGAATACCCAACGATGAACCTCTCCTCAATTCCACCCGCATTCACGGCTATCCGGGAAGGCCGCATGCCTAGCCATGAAGAGATCGTGCACCTTGCACAAGGCGTGATCACCGTCGTGGCGCTTCTCGGCACAATCATCATGGCGGGCATCGGGTTAGGCACATCGAGCGCCCCTGGCGGTGGAGATCCGAGTGGTTCTTCTCAAGACTCGCCCGAAAACCATTACGAGGTGCCTTCTCCAGAGATTCAGCTACAACTCGATGCAATTGCGATCGATATCAACGAGGCCCTCAATCAATGGCGCATAGATGCAGGGAGCGCACCACTTGCCCCGTGGATTGACCGCCAATCTGCAGCACGCAAGAAGGCAGAGTACAACGCAGCAACCGGGACAGAGAGCTTCACCAGTGAAAATGTCTCGATGGTCCAGCACCATCTACCCCTGAGCAAAGCCAGTGGTTACGCCTTCATCGAGGCGTGGCGCCAGTCACCTGAACACGTCGCGGTTCTGCGCGATCCGCACGCTACTTTCGCTGCCGTGGGTACCGCCTACGCCAACGGCCAGGTGTACGTGGTCATTCAGCTGGAAAAATAGATCTACCTCTTTTGGGAGCAATAGCTGCAAGGCAATCACCCGCTAGGTACCATTTGCGATGTGACTAACATCTCCGAAACTATCCCTAGCCATCCTTCCACTACCGATCGCTCTACCGCGCTGCTGACTGATAAATACGAGCTAACCATGCTCCAAGCGGCGCTCAAGGACGGTTCTGCGCATCGTCAAGTGGCCTGCGAGGTCTTCGCACGCCGCCTCCCCAACGAGCGCCGTTATGGTGTGGTGGCTGGAACCGAGCGCGTGCTACGCGCAGTGCGTGACTTCCAATTCACCGCAAAACAACTAGCCCAGATGGATTTCTTGGATGAGCAGACTAAGGAATACCTGCGCAATTACCGTTTCTCTGGGCAGATTGATGGCTACCGTGAGGGCGAGATCTATTTCCCTAACTCCCCGCTTTTGACGGTGCGCGGTACTTTTGGCGAGTGCCTCATCCTGGAGACGGTCATCCTCTCCATCATGAACTCCGACTCCGCCGTGGCCTCCGCCGCATCCCGCATGGTGGTCGCTGCCGATGGCCGCCCGATCATTGAGATGGGCTCGCGCCGCACCCAAGAGTACGCTGCAGTAACCGCAGCTCGCGCCGCTTACCTCGCGGGCTTCCAGGCCACGTCGAACCTCGAGGCTGGCTACCGCTACGACATCCCAGTCTCCGGCACTGCCGCACACGCGTGGACCCTCGCACACGTCAACGAAGACGGCACCCCTAATGAGGAAGCAGCTTTCCGCACCCAGATTGAGACCCTCGGCGTAGAGACCACGCTTTTGGTCGATACCTACGACATCACCAAGGGCGTCGAGACCGCAGTAAAGGTGGCCGGCCCTGAGCTCGGCGGCGTGCGCATCGACTCCGGCGACCTCGGCCCTGTGACTCGCCGTGTGCGCAAGCAGCTCGACGAGCTAGGCAACCACAACACCAAGATCGTGGTCTCCTCCGACCTCGACGAGTTCGCCATCGCCGGACTACGAGGCGACCCAGTTGACGTGTACGGTGTCGGCACCTCCGTGGTCACCGGCTCCGGTGCCCCTACCGCGGGCATGGTCTACAAGGTCGTTGAGGTTGAGGGCCATCCGGTGGCGAAGCGTTCCTCCTCCAAGAAGTCCCAAGGCGGCGCCAAGCGCGCAATCCGTACCTACCGCTCCACGGGTGTTGCCGTGGAGGAGCTCGTGCTTCCATTCAGCGCCCCAGACCCAGAGACGGGCACTCTTAGCGCGCGCGAGATCACCGTCCCGCTGATGCGCGACGGCGAGATCGTCAAGGACCTGCCCACCCTGCAGGAATCCCGCGAGTACCGGGCCAAGGCAATCACCACCTTGCCGTGGGAAGGCCTCGCGCTGACCCGTGACGAGCCGGCAGTGCCAACCCGCATGGTGGGTTTTAAGCCCACCTCGCGTTAGTTGGTCACGAAAGTTACCTGGAAGAGCCTGGGGCTTGCAGGCTTCCTGAAAGATTCTGCGGCTGCGCTAGACTCGACCGAGTGAGTGACGAGCCTTTAAACCAAAGCACTGAGACGCTTCTCGACGCCGCCGTTGAATCCCTCGGCGGCGCGCGTCGCGAGGGGCAGCTGAAAATGGCTAACGCCGTCACCAAGGCCCTGGAATCCGAGCGTCACTTAGCCGTCCAGGCCGGCACCGGTACTGGTAAGTCCCTTGCTTACTTGGTGCCCGCTATTCGTCACGCCCAAAACACCGGGCACACCGTCATCGTCTCGACAGCGACACTGGCACTGCAGCGTCAGCTGGTCGAGCGCGATTTGCCGCGGCTTGTCGACGCTCTCGAGCCCGTCATGGAGTCCAAGCCCACCTTCGCAATCATGAAGGGACGCTCCAACTACCTGTGCCTCAACAAAGTGGCACGCGCCGACGAGCTCGCTGAGGAACAAGGCGAACTGCTCGAAGAGCACGAAGCCTCACGTCTAGGCCGCCACATCAAGCGGCTCTACGACTGGGCTGATGAGACCGAGACTGGCGACCGCGACGATCTGGACCAAGGTGTTCCGGACTTGGCGTGGCGCCAGGTATCGGTAACTTCCGCGGAGTGTCTCGGTGCCACGCGTTGCCCTCACGGAGAGGAGTGCTTCGCCGAACTGGCTCGCCGCAAGGCCGCGGACGTCAACGTCGTGGTGACCAACCACGCGCTACTGGCAATCGACGCCGTCTCTGACGTCAACGTGCTTCCCGAGCACGAGGTAGTAATCGTGGACGAGGCCCACGAGCTCGATGGCCGAATCACATCGGTGTCCACCGCAGAGATCACCGCCCGCGCCATCAAGATGGCTGCCAACCGTGCCAAGAGCCTGGGCGCGAACGGCAAAGACCAGCGCTTGGCGGAACTCGCCGATGAATTCACCATCCTCCTCAGCGAATTCGGGCCTGGCCGCTGGACAGACATGCCGGACAACGCCAAGTCTCAGCTCACTGCCTTAGGCGACACCCTGCGCGAATGCCGCGAGGCAATTGCCCGGACGCCCGAAGGCGAGCAGGCCAATGATCCGGAGAAGTTTGCTGAGCGCCAGAACTTGGCCAACCACCTCGCCACCATGGCCGAGGCCGTAGCCCGCATCCTTGACGTCTTTGCCACCGGGGACCCCTCGGCCCACGAAGACGTGGTTTGGCTCGAGCGCGACGAACGCAGCTTCACCGACACCCTTGCCGTGGCACCGCTTTCCATCGCCGGCATGTTGCACGAGAAGCTCTTCGGCGAACAGACCGTGGTGCTTACCTCCGCGACCTTGGCGCTCGGCGGGCGCTTCGATGCTATGGCCGCGCAGTGGGGCATGCCGAAGGGAACCTGGGACTCACTCGACGTGGGTTATCCTTTCGATCCTGCTAAGAAGGGCATTCTCTACGTGGCCAAGCATCTGCCACAGCCCGGCCGCGATGGCCTTGCACCGGAGACCATCGAGGAGATGCGCGAGCTCATCATGGCCGCCGGCGGGCGCACGCTAGGGTTGTTCTCCTCGCGTCGTGCTGCCGAGCAGGCTGCGCTAGAGCTCAAACCAAA
This sequence comes from Corynebacterium sp. HMSC05D08, assembly GCF_001807215.1. NCBI lineage: Bacteria > Bacillati > Actinomycetota > Actinomycetes > Mycobacteriales > Corynebacteriaceae > Corynebacterium > Corynebacterium sp. HMSC05D08. Next base: position 62,572 of record NZ_KV788324.1, read on the forward strand.
GCTGCCTTTCGACGTCTTCGTCCAAGGCGAGGACTCAATCGGCGCGCTGGTGGAGCGTTTCTCTAAGAACGAGAATTCTTGCCTCTTTGGCACCCTCACCTTGTGGCAGGGCGTCGACGTGCCCGGCCCCGCCTGCTCTTTGGTCCTCATCGACCGAATCCCGTTTCCCCGCCCGGACAATCCCCTCATGCAGGCGCGCACCGAAGCCGCCCAGGCCGCTGGACGCAACGGCTTCATGGAGGTCTCCGCAACCCATGCGGCACTCCTCATGGCACAGGGGGCTGGGCGATTGCTGCGTTCAGTTACTGATCGTGGCGTCGTCGCAGTCCTCGATAACCGCCTCGAAACAAAACGCTACGGTGGGTTCCTCAAGGCATCGATGCCGCAGTTCTGGCAGACCACCGACTCCACGGTGGTCCAGGGGGCATTGCAGCGCCTCGTTACGGACCGCTAGCTCAGCGGCGCGCGCAACGCGCAGACCGTAGCTGAGTCGGGCGCAACTTCGGTGAATCCGGCGTCACGCACCACGACTGCCCCAGGCGCTGCGCACGCACGGAGGAAGCCCTCAGAGTCGATCTCGCGCACAGACAGCACGAAGTCGCGTGCTGCCCATCGCTTAACTTCCTCGAAGCTCATCTTCGCAGCCAACAACATGGAGCCGTGGCCCACCTGGGCCGCGGCTTTTCCTGCGCTCATCTCAAGGCTCGAATCGACGTAGATTACCGGAGCGTCGCCAAGCGGGGCTCCTGGCTCATCCTTTTCCAGATCGGTGTGCCCGATCTGGAGCTTGCGCACGAGCGGATCTACCTCGGAGACCGCCGATGGTACGAAGGCGCGGGCGATATTATCTACGGTGACACCGGGGACCGTTTGAACGTCCGTCCATGCCTTGTTACGCGCGCGACGCGCTACCTTGCGGATACGATGGCCGTACCACTGGCCCAGGGCCGCAGCAAAGGCTGAGTCCTGGCCGGCGCGGTCGTCTAAGCACAGCGCCACGACGGCACGCGCGGCGGACTCTAGGACCACCGAGCGTGCAGGCGTATCCTCCTTCGGCAGGTTCAGCGCCAGCTGCATGGCCTGGATGGTCTCAGGGCGATCGGGATCCTCAGGGTCTTCTCGCCAGCTCCGATCATCGCAAGCTCGCACCAGCCGCTCGTGGGCTACCCGCAGTAACTCGGGGTCACTCACTGACGACCTCCTCAGCTGGGATTCCTAGAATCTGCAGGATTTCATCCATGTATGGATGGCTGACTGACGCATCCGCGACCTCGCGCAGCGCTGGCTTTGCGTTGAAGGCAATTCCCAAGCCAGCGGCACTAATCATGTCGATATCGTTAGCGCCATCGCCCACCGCAACGGTCTGACTCATGCGCAAACCTGAGTCTGCAGCGAACTCGCGCAAGAACTCCTCTTTGGCCTTGCGGTCAACGACCTTGCCTATGACGCGGCCGGTGAGCTTGCCGTCGACGATCTCGAGCGTGTTGGCACGGACGTAATCCAACTGCAGGTCCGCTGCCAAGTCTTCAAGCACTTGGATGAAGCCGCCAGAGACGACCGCCGTGCGGTATCCCATGCGGTTGAGAGTGCGCACTGTGGTGCGAGCACCCGGCGTAAGCTGAATTTGCGCGGCCACCTCGTCGATGACGCTAGCGTCCAACCCAGCCAAAGTGGCAACACGTTCACGAAGAGATTCTTCAAAGTCGAGCTCGCCGCGCATGGCACGCTCGGTTACGGCAGCGACCTCTGCTTCCTTACCCGCGTGTGCGGCAAGCATCTCGATGACCTCGCCGGTGATAAGGGTGGAGTCGCAGTCAAAGCAAACGAGACGCTTAGCGCGGCGCTGAAGGCCGGCACGCTCAATTGCGATGTCGACGCCGAGTTCCTTCGATAGCTGCGCCAGCGCGGAACGCACGGGGTCCCCAGAGCCCTGCAGACTGATAAAGAGCTCGAAGCCCATCAGCGGATAGGTAGACAAACCGCGGATGCGATCAATGTTGGCGTCGAAGTTTGCTAGCTCCTGTGCGACTGCCGACATCGTGCGCGCTGTGACGCTTTCCCCCAGGATGACAACCGAGTGGGTCGAACGCGCGCGGGAAGTCGTTTCATCCGCTTTGATATCGAGACTGATGACTTGGTTATAGATGCTCAGGGTATTGCGCAGTCCCTGCTCTAGTTGCTCTAGACGCGCGCTATCGAGGCGCACGTAAGCTGCGAGCGAAATGCGGCCAGAGAAGATCGCTTGTTCGACGTCGACCAGTTCGATGTTGTGCGACGACAGCACTCGAAAGAATGCCGCAGACACGCCCGGCTTATCTGGCCCCGAGGTCGTAATGACGGCAAAGGTATCCAGGTTGGTGGCCGGTTCAGGAGCCTGTGCGTGCGTGACATTGTTTTCAGTTTGGTTTTCCACGTGCACAGTATCGCACGTCAAGACATATTTTTGGAAAGAATTGGGGCTATTCGGCCTGTTCTGTTACTCAACTAAGCCCACTTGTTCGGGAGAGATCACAAAACCGCCTCCCCAGTGCACCGCGTGGTGCTTTTGGGGAGGCGGTTTGCCAGGAGTTAGGTGTCTCAGCCTATAGCTTTAGTGAGCACCGGAATCCTTTGTAGTGTGGCCGTAGTGTGCTTCCTCGCGCATGCGCTTAACCATGTGTGGGTAGTGCAGCTCGAATGCCGGACGCTCAGAACGGATGCGCGGCAGGGAAACGAAGTTGTGGCGTGGCGGCGGGCAGGAGGTAGCCCACTCGAGGGAGTTACCGTAGCCCCATGGGTCGTCGACGGTGACGATCTCGCCGTAGCGCCAAGACTTGAAGACGTTCCAAACCAGCGGGATAACGGAAGCACCGAGAACGAAGGAGAAGATCGTGGAGATCTGGTTGTAAACGGTGAAGCCGTCGGACTCAAGGTAGTCAGCGTATCGACGTGGCATACCCATGTTGCCCACCCAGTGCTGGACCAGGAAGGTGCCGTGGAAGCCGATGAAGGTCAGCCAGAAGTGAATCTTGCCAAGACGCTCGTCGAGCATACGGCCGGTCATCTTCGGGAACCAGAAGTAGAGGCCTGCGAAAGCGGAGAACACAACCGTACCGAACAGGGTGTAGTGGAAGTGAGCAATCAGGAAGTAGGACTCTGCCAAGTGGAAGTCAAGTGCCGGGGAAGCGAGCATAACGCCGGTCATGCCGCCGAAGAGGAAGGTGGACAGGAAACCCATTGCCCAAATCATCGGGGTATCCCAGGTGATGTGGCCCTTCCACATGGTGCCAACCCAGTTGAAGAACTTAACGCCGGTAGGAACGGCGATGAGGAAGGTCATAAAGGAGAAGAACGGCAGCAGGACAGCGCCGGTAACGAACATGTGGTGTGCCCACACAGCCATGGACAGGGAGCCGATAGCCAGAACCGCGAAGACCAAGCCGATGTAGCCAAAGACTGGCTTACGGGAGAAGACCGGAATGACCTCAGAAATAACGCCGAAGAATGGCAGTGCCAGGACGTAAACCTCAGGGTGGCCAAAGAACCAGAAGAGGTGTTGCCACAGGATCGCGCCGCCGTTGCCGGAGTCGTAAATGTGGCCGCCAAGCTTACGGTCGTAGAGCACACCAAGTGCACCTGCGGTCAGCAGCGGGAAGATCATCAGGGCGATGACGGAAGCGGTGAAGATACACCAGGTGAATACCGGCAGACGGAACATGGTCATACCTGGCGCACGCAGGGTGAGGATGGTGGTGATCATGTTGACTGCGGAAGCAATGGTACCGACACCGGTTGCACCGACGCCGACGATCCACATGTCAGCACCGATACCCGGGGTGTGGACAGAGTCAGCGAGCGGGACGTACATGGTCCAACCGAAGTCAGCAGCACCACCTGGGGTAGCGAAACCGAGCAGCATGACGATACCGCCGGTCAGGGTGATCCAGAAGCCGAATGCGTTCAAACGCGGGAAGGCCACGTCAGGTGCACCAATCTGGAGCGGCAGGATGTAGTTAGCGAAGCCCCAGACAACCGGGGTAGCAAACAGCAGCAGCATCACGGTGCCGTGCATGGTAAACAGCTGGTTGAACTGCTCGTTGGACAGGAACTGCAGACCCGGGCTGAAGAGCTCAGCACGAATCAGCAGGGCCATGAAGCCACCGAGGAAGAAGAAGCTGAAGGACATGATCAAGTACATGATGCCCAGCTGCTTGTGGTCGGTGGTGGTGAGCATTACCCAAGCCTTAGAGCCGGTCTTGGCATTGCCAGTCGGCTCTGGACGAGTTGGCGCGACGTAATCGTCGAGCCTTGGCGCCACAGCGGTCATTTAATTCCTCCTGAAGAACAAGTGTTATGCACGCCAGCTCCGGTTAAATGGACCTGTCGGCACAACACCTAAGTTTACTCGACTTATATTAGGGGACTCACCTGTGAAATTTCCAGCTTTCCCCAATGCCCATCAAAGCTAGTTAACCCCGTTTTTAGGCACCCCAACTAAAGAACCCCCAGCACGCGGGCTGCGTTTCTGCAATAAGCTCAAAAACTCACCTCAAAGCACGTGATCCTCGCCACAAGTTTTATTCGGACCTTTGAGCCAGAAGGAGAAAACACACCCCCTAAGGTAATCATCCTTAAGGTTGATTCGCGGGCGGCGCCGCGAGTCCCTCCCGCTCGCCTAATTCACCTGTTATAGGTGCGCCCAATGGGATTTCCGCATAAAAGAGAATACTTCAGTGAACTATTCCACCTTTTATTCAGTATTTTATTCACCCGAAAACCAAAGAAGTGGACGGCTCATAAAGCCGTCCACTTCCCTTTGAGGTTCCTAGTTCTTAGAAATCCCAGTCATCGTCAGTGGTGTCCTCAGCCTTGCCAATGACATAGGAGGAACCGGAGCCAGAGAAGAAGTCGTGGTTCTCATCCGCATTCGGCGACAGGGAAGACAGGATGGCCGGGGAAACGCGGGTCTCGTCAGCCGGGAACAGCCCCTCAAAGCCGAGGTTGTTCAGCGCCTTATTGGCGTTGTATCGCAGGAAGCGCTTTACATCCTCGGTCCAGCCGAGCTCGTCGTAGAGATCCTCGGTGTAATCAATCTCGTTGTCGTAGAGCTCGTAGAGAAGATCAAAGGTGTATCCCTTAATTTCCTCCTGCTTCTCAGCCGGCAGCTCGTTGTAACCATTCTGGAACTTGTAGCCAATGTAGTAACCGTGCACTGCCTCGTCACGGATGATAAGGCGGATGATGTCCGCGGTATTGGTCAGCTTCGCACGGGAAGAGAAATACATCGGCAGGTAGAACCCGGAGTAGAAAAGGAAGGACTCCAGCAGCGTGGAGGCGACCTTCTTCTTCAGCGGGTCTGCACCCTTGTAGTAAGACATTACGATCTTTGCCTTGCGCTGAAGATTCTCATTCTCTTCAGACCAACGGAAAGCATCATTGATCATTGGCGTGGAGGCCAGTGTCATGAAGATGTTGGAGTAAGACTTCGCATGCACAGACTCCATGAAGGCGATATTTGTATAGACCGCCTCTTCATGCGGGGTCTTGGCGTCAGGCAGCAAGGAAACCGCACCGACGGTTCCCTGGATAGTGTCCAGGAGGGTCAGCCCAGCAAAAACGCGCATAGTGGTCTGCTGCTCATGCTCGGTAAGCGTCTTCCAGCTCTGCAGATCATTGGACACTGGGACCTTTTCAGGCAACCAGAAATTACCGGTGAGGCGGTCCCACACCTCAGAATCTTTGTCATCCGGAACAGTGTTCCAGTTGATGGCTTTCACTGGCTCCGCATGGCTTGCGATGTACTCGTCATACTCGTGAGACAAGGGGCTTCCACCTCTTTATTTAAATGGACTCTAACTTGCTCAATCGTACTCAATCGACGGTCTAAACGCATTGCCACTGGTAGCCGTATCAACGCTCCATAAAGCAGCAATTGAGCAGATCTACACCGCGCCTCGGCAGCCATTTCGACCCATTCCACAGAAGAAGGCTTCCTAACCCCCAGAATAAGCGGTAAATTGAACGCAATTCAATAGTTTTACAGCTCTTACGGGTAGTTAACATTGGCATCCCTTAGGATGTATTTACGTTTCATGGAAGGGGTGCCAATTCAAGGCCATTCTTTTCTTGATATGGATTTCGCATTCAATTGCCGGTAAGCGCTTTTAGTTTTCAAATTCTGCACAAGGAGGCCCCCCCTACCGTGGCTAATTCCAGCGAGTCTCCAGTTCCTCTGCTCACCGCCGTGCTCGATCAAATAGGGGCCGAAATTGTTAGCGGAACTATCGAAACCGGACAACGGTTTACCCTGCAAGATATCTGCGCGCGTTTCGACATTTCCCGTACCGTCGCCCGAGAGGCTATGCGTGCACTCGAGCAACTGCGCATGGTGTCTTCATCTCGCCGAGTTGGAATCACTGTGTTGCCGTTAAGTGAATGGGCCGTCTTCGATCAATCCATCATTAATTGGCGTCTAGCCTGCGAAAAAGGCCGACAAGAGCAGCTAGATTCCCTCAATCAACTGCGCCTTGCCATCGAGCCTATTGCCGCTCGTATGGCAGCTACCCGTGCCTCAGAGGCCGAGAAGCAAGAGATCGTGGAACTGGCAGATCGCCTCCACGAACTTGAGATCAACCCTTCCCGCCGAGTTGGCGAAGAGCTTGCGACGGACCTGCGTTTCCACAGCATGGTTCTATATGCTTCAGGAAACGAGATGTTCGCCGCTTTGACGCCTTCCCTTCTGTCGATGCTCAAGGGCAAGTCCGTCTTCGGCTCTGAAAAGCGAAACCCAATCGCCGGTACCTCCGATCTGCACCAGGACTTGGCGCACGCGATCCAGAATTCCCGCCCTGACGATGCCGAGCGAATTGCTCGTTCCATCCTCGACGAAGCACGCGCTAGCGTCGACGAGAACGCGTAAAGTCCATAGTTTCGCCGCAAAAGTCTCAACAAGACCAAATCACGCCCCCAGCCACTCACGGTGGTTGGGGGCGTGATTCGTTTGCTGATTAGACGCTGCCGATTTCTAGAGCATGCAGGAGACGCAGCCCTCGATCTCGGTACCTTCCAGTGCCATCTGGCGCAGGCGGATGTAATACAGGGTCTTAATCCCCTTTCGCCATGCGTAGATCTGCGCCTTGTTGATGTCACGCGTGGTGGCGGTGTCCTTGAAGAACAAGGTCAGGGACAGGCCTTGGTCCACGTACTTGGTGGCTTCAGCGTAGGTGTCGATGATCTTCTCGTAGCCAATCTCGTAGGAGTCCTTGAAGTATTCGAGATTGTCGTTATCCATGTGCGGCGCCGGGTAGTAGACGCGGCCGATCTTGCCTTCCTTACGAATCTCAATCTTCGAAGCGATCGGGTGGATCGAGGAGGTCGAGTTGTTGATGTAGGAAATCGAGCCCGTTGGCGGCACTGCCTGCAGGTTACGGTTGTAGAGGCCATGCTTGGCGACGTCCGCCTTCAGCGCCGCCCAGTCCTCAGCGGTTGGGGTGTGGATGGAGGAGGCGTCGAAAAGCTCCTGCACACGTGCGGTACGTGGCTTGAACTCTTCTGGATCGTAGCGGTCGAAGAACTCGCCAGATGCGTACTCAGACTGTGGGAACTCGGAGAAGTACTCCCCGCGTTCGCGAGCGATCTTGTTGGAAGCACGCAGCGCTGCGTACATGATTGCCGCGAAGTAGGCGTTGGTGAAGTCCAAGCCTTCCTCAGAGCCGTACTCGATGTGCTCGCGGCCCAAGTATCCATGCAGATTCATCTGGCCAAGGCCGATGGCGTGGGAGTCATCGTTACCCTTACGCACGGAAGGCACGGAGTTGATGGCGGTCTTATCTGCCACGGCGGTCAAGCCACGGATAGCAGTCTCAACGGTCAAGCCAAAGTCCGGCGAGTCCATGGTCATCGCGATGTTGAGCGAGCCTAGGTTGCAGGAGATATCGGAACCCATGGTTTCGTAGCTCAGGTCATCGGCGAACACGGACGGAGAGTTAACCTGGAGGATCTCCGAGCACAGGTTGGACATGTTAATCCAGCCGGTCTTGACTGGGTTGGCCTTGTTCACGGTGTCCTCGAACATGATGTACGGGTAGCCGGACTCGAACTGCAGCTCAGCAACGGTCTGGAAGAAGTGACGGGCGTTGATCTTCTTCTTGCGAATGCGTGGATCCTCGACCATCTCTTCGTAATGCTCCGTGATGGAGATGTCAGCGAAGGCCTTGCCGTAAACGCGCTCGACGTCATATGGCGAGAACAGGTACATATCGTCGTTCTTCTTGGCCAGCTCGAAGGTGATATCTGGGATAACGACGCCGAGAGACAGGGTCTTGATGCGAATCTTCTCGTCAGCGTTCTCGCGCTTGGTATCGAGGAAGTTCATGATGTCTGGGTGGTGGGCGTTCAAGTAGACCGCACCTGCCCCCTGGCGAGCACCCAGCTGGTTAGCGTAGGAGAAGGAATCCTCCAGAAGCTTCATGACCGGGATGACGCCGGAGGACTGGTTCTCGATGTGCTTAATCGGCGCACCGGACTCGCGGATATTCGACAGCAGCAGGGCAACGCCGCCACCGCGCTTGGACAGCTGCAGAGCGGAGTTGATGGAACGGCCGATGGACTCCATGTTGTCCTCGATGCGCAGCAGGAAGCAGGAAACCAGCTCGCCGCGCTGGGCCTTGCCGGCGTTGAGGAAGGTTGGGGTGGCCGGCTGGAAACGGCCAGTCATGATTTCATCAACCAAGTGCTCAGCCACGGTGGTGTCACCGTCTGCCAAGAACAAAGCAGTCATGGAGACACGATCCTCGAAGCGCTCCAGGTAACGGCGGCCGTCGAAGGTCTTCAGCGTGTAGGAGGTGTAGTACTTGTACGCGCCAAGGAAGGACTTGAAACGGAACTTGTAGGAGTAGGCGCGCTTAAACAGGGACTTGATGAAGTCAAAGTCATACTGCTCGAGCAGCTCCGGCTCGTAGTACTTGTTTTCCACCAGGTAACGCATCTTCTCTTCCAAGTCGTGGAAGTAGACCGTGTTCTGGTTGACGTGTTGCAGGAAGAACTGGTTCGCAGCCTCGCGATCCTTGTCGAACTGAATCTTTCCATTCTCGTCATAGAGATTGAGCAATGCATTCAGCGCGTGGTAATCCAGCTGTTCTTCTGGCTTTACTGGTTCGGCTACGGTCTTGCCCAATTGCGTGGTCACGGCTGATGGAGCCTTTCTCTTGAGGTGTGAAACAGCGCCGCAGCGCTGCTGGAGAAAATGGTGGAGAAAATATGTAAGGTAGCTGGCCCGAGCCGTCTTGGCTCGATTCACAGTTACCTATTGTTCAAGGTTTAGGCCGCGGCGTCCAGCCCGAGGGCTGCCGCCTGGGAGATGAGGCCTTCCCTGCAGATCTTTACGTCTTCATCTGAGCCCATCAGCTCGAAGCGATAGACGTAAGGGACCTTGCACTTTGCGGAGATGACATCCCCCGCCTTACCGAAGTCTGCGCCAAAGTTACTGTTGCCGCCAGAAATGACGGCTCGAATCAAACCGCGGTTGTGCTCATTATTTAGGAATCGAATTACTTGCTTAGGTACCGGGCGCGAATTCTCGTGGCTAATAGAAGCGCCTCCACCGTACGTGGGGCAAACGAGGACGTAGGGCTCGTTCACGATAAGCGGCTCGTCATTCTTATACAAAGGAATGCGAGCGCTTGGCAGACCCAGTTTGTCTACAAAGCGGCGGGTATTTTCCGTCGCTGAGGAAAAATACACGACCAGCATTGCTTAACTCCTAGCGCAGCTGGTGCTTAGGCAGAAGCAGCGACGGTAGCCAGGGCCTTGATGCGCTCTGGACGGAAACCGGACCAGTGCTCACCGTTAGCCTCAACCACTGGAGCCTGGACGTATCCGAGAGCCATCACGTAGTCACGAGCCTCCTCGTCGAGGGTAACGTCCACGGAGGTGTACTCGAGACCTGCACGGTCGAGAGCCTTCTTGGTTGCATTGCACTGGACGCAGGCTGGCTTGGTGTAGAGGGTGATGCTCATTTGGGAAGTCCTTTGACGCGATTTTCAGGTATGCAGTGTGCTGGGATTCCGGCCGAGCAGGTGCGCTTATCGCGCTCCCCTAAGCCCTCCGGAGCAACATCAACGACACTATACTTTGTGCCCAAAAGCCGCAAACGGCACTACATGTAGTAGTTACATGCCTGATATTCCCAGGATGCAACCCGGCCACACCCCACATGTTGACCCGAGGGTCGATCAGCCCTGTAACTACACCGATGAGATTTCCTGCAGGTTTACCTGGCCGTAACCTAAAACTATGACCAAGAACACAATTAGCCCCTAAATTTTAACCCATAATTCACTCCAGCCACTCACGCACCACCTGCACCGCTTGCCGCCGGCGCCCCAGGAAGGCGTCGCCAAGCACAGTGCTCAAACGCCGCTCAAAAGCCGCCCAAACGTAGCCCAAAGCAAAAAGACGCCTCCCATCGAGACCGAAGTCCCGGGGAGGCGTCTGGAAGGTAAATCCTTTTACTCTTAGCCCTGGCGAGCCTTGAAGCGCGGATCCTTCTTGTTGATCACGAAGACCTTACCGTGGCGGCGAATAACCTGGGCGCCCGGCTTCTTCTTCAGCGACCGAAGCGACTTGCGAACCTTCATCGGGCGCTCCTTTCGTTATGCGCAAACATCATGCGGTTGAATAATTAAAGCGTGACCGAGATGATGCTCGGCCATGACACGAGGGAAAATATTACCCCACGCGCGCGCCATAACCAAAACACTGATTAATTAGCGTATCGCTCTTGCATCTCATCGCCCACATCCTCGAGGCTGCGCCCCATCGTTTCCGGGATGAGTAGCTTGGTGTAGGCAATAGCCAAGATGCCAAGAAAACCGAAGACCATGAAAGCAACCGGGCCAGTCAACCAGTCCACCATTGGCAGGAAGAACTGCGCCACCGCCCAGTTAGTCACCCACAGGGACAGGCCCGCGATGCCCATGCCAATGCCGCGCACCTCGACGGGTACGAGTTCCGAGATGAGCAGCCAGGTCGTTGGCGAGACCGCAGCTTGTTGGAAAGCAATGAATAGCGCCATGAACGCCAGCGAAACCAAAGCCATCGTGGTAGAGCCTTCGGCGAAGCGATAGGCGATAGAGAGCACCAACAAGGAAACCACATTGCCGATGAGGCCGATCATGAGCAGGCGCTTGCGCCCGATGCGGTCCACAGCCTTGAGCCCGAACCAGCAGGCAATGACGGACACGGTGCCGATGAGGATCGAGGTGTAGACCGCGTTCGAGGTGGAAATACCCACCTGATTCATCATGGTCGGGGCAAAGTAGACAATCGCGTTTACACCCGTGATTTGCTGCGTGAGCCCCATGAGCATTGCGAGCAGGACGGTGACCTGGAGCCAACGCTCCCCCTTCAGGCGCTGCCACTCGCTACGCTTAACCGCTCCCCCAGCGGCTCCGCTATCCGCGGATCCACCCGTGCCGAGTTCCGTGCCGCGGATGCCCACGCGCGCAGCCAGCTTCCAGGCTTCATCGACTCTGCGTTTCTTCAGCAGCCACACCGGCGTATCGGGCAGGAAGAGCATGCCCACTGCCAGCAGCAGACCAGGGACTGCGGCAAGACCTAGCATCCAGCGCCAGGAGCCGGTTCCAGCCAGTGCGGAATTGACCAGGTAAGCCAGCAGCTGGCCCACCACGATCATCAAGGTATTAAGCGAGACCAAACGCCCGCGTACACGCGCCGGTGAGATTTCCGAAATGTACATCGGCGAGACAATAGATACCGCACCGACCGCCACGCCTAGAAACGCGCGCGCCAGGGCCAGCATAAATACGGAGTCGGCCAGGGCACACCAGATGGAGCCAAGGACAAAGACGCAGCCGCCGAGAATCAGCGTCTTGCGGCGGCCCAACGCATCTGCCACGCGGCCGGCAACGAGCGCACCGAAAGCCGCGCCCACGAGCAGCATGGAGGTAACCCAGCCTTCTTCGTGGGAATTCATGTCGAACTCGGGGCCAATAAACAGAAGAGCACCGGACATGACGCCGGTGTCGTAGCCAAAGAGCAAGCCACCGAGCGCGGCAACGATGGCAACGGCTTTGACGAAAGAATGATTTTTCACTCGTTTATCCTTACAGGCCGCTACCATGGGCGTCATGTCACAGACCGGAGCGCAACTGCAGCAAAACATCATAAAACACCTGGGTACAAAGCCCTTGATCGATCCAGAACAAGAGGTGGAGTCACGCGTCGAATTTCTCGCAGACTACCTTCGCAAGACTGGCGCGAAGGGCTTCGTGCTGGGGATTTCTGGCGGCCAAGACTCCACTTTGGCCGGCCGCTTGGCACAGCTTGCTGTGGCGCGCGTGGAGGAAACTCAGTTCTGGGCTGTGCGCCTGCCGCACGGTGTGCAGGCCGACGAGGACGACGCCCAAATTGCGTTGGACTTCATCCAGCCGGATCACCGCCTTACGGTCAACATTGCCCCTGCGACCAAGGAGCTTGACGACGCCGTCGCCACTGCACTCGGCAACTCTGACAACGGCGAGTTCAACCTCGGCGACTTTAACCGCGGCAACGTCAAGGCTCGCGTGCGCATGACCGCGCAGTATGCCATCGCCGGCGAGGTCGGCGCACTCGTTCTCGGCAGCGACCATGCTGCAGAAAACATCACGGCGTTCTTCACCAAGTGGGGCGACGGCGCCGCCGACCTGCTCCCACTCGAGGGACTCAACAAACGCCAGGGCGCACTGCTGCTCCAGCACTTGGGTGCTCCTGAGTCCACCTGGAAAAAGATCCCCACGGCTGACCTCGAAGAAGACCGCCCACAGTTAGCCGACGAAGAAGCACTCGGCGTCTCCTACACCCACATCGACGACTACCTGGAGGGCAAAGATGTTCCCGAAGCCGCACGCCAGCGCATCGAGGAACTCTGGTACCGCGGCGCACACAAGCGCATCATGCCGCCGGGCCCGCACACGCTGGCGCGTTAGCTCTCCCCCAGCGCTTCCAAAGTAGCCTGCGCTGCCGCACCCAATGGCCGGTAATACACCGGTCCGTGGGTGAGCGCGTGCACCGCCAGCGGATGCAGCTGATGCATCGGAATCCACGTCGCCACATCGTCCCCGGCACCGTAGCCGCGGAGGATGTCGTCGTAGAAGGGCGTTCCAAAAAGCTCCAGCATGGCTAGGTCGGTATACGGGTGACCGCCGTGCGCTGCCGGATCGATCATCACTGCACTATCTGCCGTGAAGAGCACGTTTCCCGCCCACAAGTCGCCGTGGATGCGGGCTGGGGACACGTCCCACTGCGTGCTACGGACGGCGTCGGCAGCCCGGCGCACTACGTCTGCGACGTCGCCTGGCAGATCCGTGCCCTCCACAAAGGGTAAAACGCGCTGCTCCACGTAGAACTCACCCCACTCGCTGGTGGGCGTGCAGTCCTGCTCGATTCGTCCGATGTAGTTCTTGCCTTCCCATCCCGCTGGCGGCGCACCAAATGCCGGGGCGCCTGCTTCATGGACCTCGCGCAGCGCCCTGCCGAACGCACGGGCAGCTTTCGCGGTTGGCGTCGCTTGCACAACACGCCGCGTGCTTATCGACGTCGCACTAACCCCCGTCACCTCTACCACCGCGTCGGGGCGGGCTTCGGCCAGCCACCGCAGACCAGCGGCCTCGGCGCCAGCTTGGTCGGCGGTGCGCACTTTCTTGGTGTAAACATCCATGGCGCCCAGACTACCTAGGCCCAAAACCTGCATAACTGACAACGAAGCGCCCCACCAACGAGAAACTGACACCTTCGTTGGCAGATACGCAGATCCAATGCCAAAGCAGCGCGCCGAAACAGCACCTCTGCCGTGGGAAAACAAAAAAGAGAGGGCAGACATCACGGTCTGCCCTCTAGGTGGTGGAGCTAACGGGATTCGAACCCGTGACCCCCACACTGCCAGTGTGGTGCGCTACCAGCTGCGCCATAGCCCCAGAGTAGGTATTTAAATTGTGGTTGCTTCGCGTAGTTGCGATGCGGTGGAGCTAACGGGATTCGAACCCGTGACCCCCACACTGCCAGTGTGGTGCGCTACCAACTGCGCCATAGCCCCTCTTAGGAGGTACAACCGTGACGGTTGCAACTCGTTTAAATATATCGTTTAATGTTTCACCCAACCAAATCGCGCGCTTGAACAATATTTCTGGTGTTCAAGCGCGCAAATTTGAAAAGCAGAACAGCATCCAGCTAGATGCCGATTGTCCTGCACATTAGGCAGTGATCAGGGAGACCCACTCCATGATTGACTTGCCGGAGCCTTCTTCTGGGAAGTCCTTGCCATCCTTGATGATGCGCGGGGAGGAAACCGAGCCGGTGTCCTTCTCCAGCTTGTCGTAGTTGAACTTGGCCAGCTTGTTGCCATTCTTGATGTCAACGTTCTTGATGGAGTCAACCAAGGAGTCATCAGCACCGAGCTGCTTAGCAGCATCAGCAAAGTCTTCAAAGGACCACTGGTTAGCAACTTCCTGCTGGTTTTCCATCAGGTACTTGCGGAGGTTCCAGTAGGTCTTAACGTCACCGGCCTTGGCAATCTGCTCCATCGCGGCGGCAGCCTTAGTGGAGTGACCGGTGTTACCTTCGATATCCCTACCGTCGAGGAAGTTCAGGGTACGGACATGCACAATGAGCTTGCCCTCTTCGATGGCAGTCTTCATGTCGCCGTCGCTCGCAATAGCAAGATCACCGCAGTGAGGGCACGAGTAGTCCTCGTAGAGCTCAACCTCAACGGCGTCCTTCTTAGCGTCAGCAGCCTTGAGGACAACCGCGTTGTCGTCATACTCCATGTTCATGGAAGTTTCTTCAGTCGGCATATCGCCGAGGGCCTCGGTCTTTGCACCCTGACCCTTCCACACAATGAAGCCTATGACCACGGCGACGATGACGAGGAGGACACCAACTGCCCAGAGGAAGCCACTGCTTCCCTTCGCGTTAGGGTCCGAAACTTTTGTAGCTTTAGAAGCCATAGTGAATAAACCTAGCCTTTATGGGTTGCCCGCTCGCGCGGGTTTTGTTTCACGATCTCAACAGAGAATATACCCAACACACTGGGCATTTCCATCAGAAAAAACGTGACATTGGCAATGAATTGTCTTGGAAATCAGTGGGACTATGGGTGGAGTGCAAACTTCTTGAACGGACGCACCATCGTCCACGCCATGAGGAAGATGTAGAAGGTATCGCGCAACAAGGTCATCATATAGTTCATAACCTGCGCATCCTGTTCCGGATTTGCTTCAAAGCAGCCGCAGTCAATCCCAAGACCACGCAACCAAGCCTGACCAATTCCAATCATGAACAGCGCCAAAACGATGGTCCCCACCTTGGCGGAAGTCTTCAGGAACAAGCCGAGGAGCAAAAGCACTCCGCCGATAATCTCAAGCGGTCCGATGATGTTGGCCAGGTACCCCGACCATTCCAGGGTAAAGATTTCATAGGCCTTGATGGATTGCATTACGGACAGCGGTTCGCCAAGCTTGGCCACGCCGGCCTTAATCCAGATATAAGCCATATAGAAGCGAGCAAACGCACTGACGACGTCCAGAATCAGCTTCTTGTCAATTTTCTTGGTCACGCGATTTAGTTTAACCCTAAACTTCTAGGACTTGGGAAACGAGAGCCTGTGCTTCCTCTTGGGCTTTCCTGAGATGTTCCTCACCGAGGAAGGATTCGGCATAGATCTTGTACTTGTCTTCCGTACCAGATGGGCGCGCGGCAAACCATGCATTTTGCGTTGTCACCTTGAGACCACCGATGGCCGCACCGTTGCCTGGCGCCTCCGTCAGCTTGGCAGTGATTTCCTCTCCGGCCAGCTCAGTGGCGGTAACCTGCTCCGGCGACAGCTTCTTCAGAACCGCCTTCTGCTCACGGTTGGCGGGGGCGTCGGTACGCGCATAGGCAGGCGCACCAAACTCTTCGGCCAGCTCCGCGTAGCGTTGCGAAGGGGTCTTTCCAGTCACCGCTGTGATTTCGGCCGCAAGCAGGTCCAAGATGATGCCATCCTTGTCAGTCGACCACACGGTTCCGTCAAAGCGCAGGAAGGAAGCACCCGCAGATTCCTCGCCACCGAAGCCGATGGTTCCCTCCACGAGACCCGGCACAAACCACTTGAAACCTACCGGCACCTCGACGAGCTCGCGGCCCAGCTTGGCCACCACGCGATCGATCATGGAAGAGGAAACCAAGGTCTTACCCACGCCGGCATTGCCCCAGTTGGGGCGGTGGCTAAACAGGTACTCGATAGCCACAGCGAGGTAGTGATTCGGGTTCATGAGACCAGCATCCGGGGTGACGATGCCGTGGCGGTCAGCGTCGGCATCGTTGCCGGTGGCGAGATCGTACTTGTCACGGTTGCCGATGAGAGAAGCCATGGCGTTCGGCGAAGAGCAGTCCATGCGAATCTTGCCGTCTGTATCCAGGGTCATGAAGCGGAAAGTTCCGTCTACCTCCGGATTAACCACGGTCATGTTGAGTTCGTAGTGCGCGGCGATTGCTGCCCAATAATCGACAGAAGCGCCGCCCATCGGGTCCGCGCCGATGCGCAGGCCAGACTTCTTGATGGCATCCATGTCCACCACGTTGCGCAGATCAGCCACGTAGTTATCCACGTAGTTGTGCTTGACGCAGCGCTCGTCGAGCACGCCGTCGACAGGCACGCGCTTGACGCCCTCAAGGCCAGCACGCAGGTAGTTGTTGGCGCGCTCCGCAATCCAGTCCGTGGCAGAGGTATCGGCCGGTCCACCAGTTGGCGGGTTGTACTTGAAGCCACCATCGCGCGGTGGGTTGTGGGACGGCGTAATCACGATGCCGTCGGTACCCGGGTGGGTGAGAATCGCGTGGGAGACAGCCGGAGTCGGGGTGTAGCGGCCGCGGTCATCGACGCGGACCTCGAGGCCATTAGCCAAGAGAACCTTCAAGGCCGAGACCATTGCCGGCTCCGAAAGCGCGTGGGTATCGCGACCGATAAAGATAGCACCGGTAGTCCCCTGCTCCGCGCGGTAGTCCACGATCGCCTGGGTAATCGCCAGAATGTGGTTCTCATTGAAGGCCGTATCCAACGCGGAACCGCGGTGGCCCGAGGTGCCGAAAGCTACCTGCTGATCCGGATTCTCCACATCCGGAGTACGGGTGTAGTACGCGGTGACCAGCTCAGCAATATCAATGAGGTCACTCGTCTGAGCCAACTGACCGGCGCGCTCGTGGGCCATGGGGGGAGTCTCCTTAGACGTCTGCGATTAATTCTCCTGCCAAGCTTGCCCTTTCCCACATGATTTCGCAGCACTTTCAACCCCCACAAGGGGGAAAATGCGAACTCAAATCACTAACTCCCTTAACTGAATTTCTATTATGTAGTAGTTTCTCAGCATGGATTCAGTGCAAAATACTCTCGATACGGTGGGCGGTGTGGTCTGGGGACCCTTCGTCCTTATTCCGCTCCTGCTCGGTACTGGACTATGGCTGACCATCCGCCTCGGCGGCATTCAGTTCCGCACGCTCGGTCGTGCCCTGCGCCACGCCTTCGTCGACCACCCCGACGACAAGTCCGCCGAAGGCGATATCTCCAACTACCAGGCGCTTACCACTGCACTCGCCGCCACCGTCGGTGTGGGCAACATCGTCGGCGTCGCCACCGCGCTGTCCATCGGCGGCCCAGGTTCCCTCGTCTGGATCTGGGTCACGGGCCTCATGGGCATGGCCTCGAAGTACGCCGAGGCTTACCTCGGTGTCCGCTTCCGCACTACCGACTCCAAGGGTGAGCAGGCCGGCGGACCGCAGTACTACCTGAAACGCGGCATCAAAGGCCCACTCGGCACAACTCTCGCTACCGCCTTCGCCATCTTCGCAGTATTTGCATCCTTCGGTATCGGCAACCTGACGCAGGCCAACTCCGTGGCCACCAACATGGAATCCGCCTTCGGAGTCACCCCAGTAGCCTCCGGCGCGCTCATGTTCGTACTCGTCGGCGCAGTTCTTCTGGGCGGCATCCAGGCCATTGGCCGTATCACCTCCGCCTTCGTTCCGCTGATGATCATCATCTACGTGGTCGGCGGCCTCGTAGTCCTTATCGTCAACGCCGGCCAGATTCCAGAAGCACTGGGCCTCATCTTCACTGATGCCTTCACCGGCACCTCCGCGGCCGGCGGCTTCGTCGGTTCCTCCATCATCATGGTCATCCAATACGGTGTCGCCCGCGGTATCTTCTCCAACGAGTCTGGTATGGGTTCCGCCGCAATCGCAGCAGCTGCCGCCAAGACCCCGCACCCAGCCCGTCAGGCACTCGTCTCCATGACTCAGACATTCATCGATACGCTCATCGTCGTGACTATCACCGGCCTTGTCATCGTGGTGACCGGCGTGTGGGACATGGGACGCGACGAAGCCGGCATCATGACCGCCAAGGCTTTCGAGGCCGGCCTGCCCGGCCATTGGGGCGGCACTATTGTCTCCCTGTCCATCATCTTCTTCGCCTTCTCCACCATCGTCGGCTGGTCTTACTACGGCGAGCGTGCACTGTCCTCCCTCTTCGGCCGAGTGGCCACCATCCCATACCGCATGTTCTTCACCGTCGTCGTCTTCATCGGCGCGGTGACCGAGCTTGACGTCGTATGGTCCTTCTCCGACCTGGCCAACGGCCTCATGGCCATCCCGAACCTCATCGGCCTGCTTATCCTCTCCGGTCTCATCGCCCGCGAGACCAAGGCCTACCTGGAGTTCGATCCCAAGCTCAACAAGCCAATCGAGGACGTTGAGGAGTTCGTGCGCTCCCAGCAGATGGACTGGAAGTAACATGTAGGGCATGCCTCAAGCACTAGTAGTCGGGTCCGGCGCCGCACTTGGCGCCGTGGCCCGCTATTTTTTGTCCGCACTCTTAGGCGGCGGGATGTTGCCGCTGCTTATTATTAACATCTTCGGCAGCGCACTAATGGGCTATTTCAAGCCCAAGCCTTTCTGGGGCACGGGTGTGCTGGGAGGTTTTACCAGCTTCGCCACGTTCGCCTACCTCACCTCGGGCGCCTCCCCCGCCATCGCTGCGGGCTACGTGGTGGCCACGGTGCTTGGATGCGTGAGCGCTTACCTCATCGGTGACAAGGTGGCCCCACGATGACACTTTTCTATATCCTGTTTGGCGCTTTCTTAGGCGGCATGGGGCGCTACGGCTTCACCAAGGTGCTCCCCGCGCCGGTCTGTACCTTCGCTTCCAACATGTGCGGAGCGCTGGCAATCGGCTTGGCTTATGGCTTCGCCATGCTTGTCGACGCCTCCTTAGCCAACACCATCTATCCCCTCGCCATCGTAGGTTTCGCAGGTGGCCTTTCCACCTGGTCGACCTTGGCCAAGGAACTAGGCGAAATGATCAAAAAGAAGAGGTACTGGAAATTCACCCAGTACCTCTTCTGGACCCTCGCCCTCGGCGTGGTCCTGGCTTGGCGCGGGGCCATGTGGGCCCCGCTTATCTACAACAACTTCTAGTCCGCAATGGCATCGAGTGGCGGCGTCTTCGATGCGCCCTGCGCTGGCCACAGTGCGGCGAGCACACCAACCACCGCGGAACCCACGAGCAGAATTGCCAGCATGCCCCACGGTACAACGGCGTTATTAAGGCCTTCATCTGCCAAGACCTTGATGAAGGACCAACCAAGTCCGAGGCCCATCAACATGCCCATGACCGCACCGAAGACGGCGATCTGCACAGACTCAAGCGTGATCATGGTGCGGATCTGGCGACGCTGGGTGCCCACCGCACGCAGCATGCCAATCTCCTGGCGGCGCTCGATAACGCCCAGCGTGAGCGTGTTGACGATGCCCAGCACCGCGATGATCACCGCGAGGGCGAGCAACGCGTAAAGGATGGACAGCATTTGGTTGATCATGCCAGCAGCTTCGCCGGCGTATTCTTCACCAGATGCAACCTGGACCACGACTAGGTCCTTAACTGCTTCCTCGAGGTTGCCACGCAGGTGCTCGAGATCCACGCCTTCCTCGCCGTTGACACCCACCATGGCGACCGTGATGGCGTCGGCAGGCACGAGCTCCTCGGCGCTCTTCTGGGATACCGCAAGTTTGGGCAGCATCTGGAAGTCCTCGTAGATGCCCTTGAGCTTCACCTTGGCGGACTTGCCAGGAATCGGGCCAGTCAATTTATAGGACTCACCGACTTTCCAGCCCTGCTTCTCCGCAGTGGTCTTATCAGCCACGAATCCGCCCTCGGCGATGCCCGCATCTCCCTGCGTCATCGTAAGTTTGAAGACATCGCTCGGATTGCCGCTGACCGTCTCAGTCATGGAATATCGCGAGCCATATTGCATCGAGGCCTGGCCATCGATCTGTACCGGAGCGGTACCCACCGTAACCACCTGACCCACCCCCTCGGTGTCTGCAGCGCGCTCGCCAGTTTCGGCCGGAGTCGGGAAATTGCCCTGGGATGGGCCGGAGAGCAGGTAATCGGCACTGATGTCCTTTTCCAGAGTATCCGCAACGGAAGACTTCATCGTGGCGCCAAGCATGCCGATCGCCGTCACCAGCGCCACGCCCAAGGTCAAAGCAAAGGCGGTAGCAGCGGTACGCCGTGGGTTGCGCTTGGAGTTAGTAGACGCAAGCTTGCCGACGGCCCCGAAAGGTGCACCGATGACTCTTCCCAAAGTAGGAACGATGGGCAGCGACAACGCCGGGCCTGCGAGGGCAAATCCCAGAATCAAATTGAGGGCTCCGAGGCCGACGAGGCTGGCTCGGATGCCGGTACCGGCGTCGATAAGCACACCCACCACAACGAAAATGGCGCCCAGCACCATGAGCAAACCGCCGATGATGGTGCGGACCTTCAGCGAGGAACCAGCGGCCGATTCGGTGGTACGCATTGCCTCGACGGGTTCCACCGTACCGGCACGGCGAGCCGGCGCCCACGCCGATACCACCGTGACCGCTGCGCCCAACAAAATGGGGACGATAATGGCGCTCAGGCTCAAGCCAAGGTTGCCATCCATCGGCATGCCCTGGGACTTCAGCACTGCCTTGATGATGGCCACCAAGCCCATGCCTGCGACGACGCCCACCGCGGAACCGATGAGGCCCACGATAAAGGACTCGACCACCACGGAGCGGGTGATCTGGCGGCGGGAGGCGCCAAGGGCGCGCAAGAGAGCGAATTCCTTGGTGCGCTGCGCGACGATCATCGAGAAGGTATTAGCGATGATGAAGGTGCCGACCAACAGCGCAATGAGGCCGAAGGCGATAAGAAAATAGTTCACGAACTTCAGCGCGGAAGAAATGGCGTCAGAGATCTCCTCGGCTAGCTTCTCGCCGGACTCTGCCTCGACGTCGTATGTCTTGTTCAGGTGGTTCACGAGTTGCTCGGGAGTTACACCTTCCGCCGCAGAGACCTTCAGCTGCCGGGGATTTCCATAGCGCTGCGCGAAGGCCTTGTTGTCCATCTGCAGTGTCAGCGCCTGACCTGCGTCGACAGCTGGCTTCTCGATGCCAACCACCTTCACCTCGTCACGCTTGTCCGGATGGACCACGATGAGCTTCTGCCCCACCGTGACACCAAACTTTTCTGCTGCGGAGTCATTGATGAGAACCTCGCCGGGGCCCTGCGGCGCCTCGCCCTCGACGATCTCGCCGGGCTCGCCCACGGTCTGGTCGGCCGGGTAATAGGGGCGCACGTGGGCAGTACCCCCGGAGGTCTGGAAGGCTTCTGCCTTGTCATTCGCCACAACGACCGTCTGGGCGCCTTCGATGTTAACGTTGCCCACCTTGGTGTCCTTGGCGAGCTCACTACGCAGCTTCTCGTCCAGCTCTGGGCCCGAGTCCTTCTTGCTCACCGCAGCGTCCACGCCGGTGAAGCTGTTGGAGACCGCGGCATCAAACGTGTTCGAAAGCGAGTTGGTGAACATGAAGGAACCAGCGATGAACGCGGTGCCCAGCACCACCGCAAGGAGCGTCAGCGTAAGTCGCAGCTTATGCGCGATGATATTGCGCAAGGAGACCTTGCGCATAGTGTTGTTTTTTGCCATTAGCTCTCAATCTCCGCCATGACCTTGTGGATGGATTCCATGGTTGGGTTCTCTAGCTCATTAACGAGCTTGCCGTCGGCGAGGAAAATTACGCGATCTGCGTATGACGCCGCCTTAGCGTCGTGCGTCACGATGACCACAGTCTGATCATCCTGGTCAACGGCGGTACGAAGAATATCGAGCACTTCCGCCGAGGAATTGGAGTCTAGGTTACCGGTGGGTTCATCGCCAAAGATGATCTCTGGACGTGCCACGAGCGCACGCGCACAGGCGACGCGCTGCTGCTGACCGCCGGAGAGTTCAGCCGGCCTGTGGGTAAGTCGTTGTGCGAGCCCTAGACGCGTGGTCACTTCTTCAAACCACGCCTGGTCGACGTCCTTGCCCGCAATGTTCATCGGCAGAGTGATGTTTTCTGCAGCGGTGAGGGTAGGCACCAGATTGAAGGACTGGAAGATAAAGCCTAGACGGTCTCGGCGCAGCGCGGTGATCTCTTTATCCTTGAGCTGCGACATGTCCGTATCGCCGATGAAAGCCGAGCCGCTCGTTGCGGAGTCCAGGCCAGCCATTGTGTGCATCAGCGTCGACTTGCCGGAGCCAGACGGGCCCATGATTGCGGTGAACTTGTTGCGCTCGAATTCCACGTTGACATGGTCCAGTGCAGTAACTGCGGTATCGCCTTGACCGTATTGCTTGAATAGCTCGACGGCGCGGGCCGCTGCGCTGCTTGTTGGACTCATAAAGGGGTCTCCTAACGGTGAGGGATGAAATGAAACAAAACTATCTCCCCTACACTAGCGCCCCATAGGTAACACCGCGCACCTGCGGGTCACATTCCGGACAACCTTTATGGTCAACTACGGCATAACGATCAAAAGAGGGCTGGTCCCTGACGTTGTA